>NZ_JAYGGZ010000005.1:169859-193593 GCF_034931465.1 Anabaena sp. UHCC 0399
CTAAAAGGCTCGTTCACGGAGCTAAAAGACTCGTTCACGGAGTTCAAAGGCTCGTTCACGGAGTTCAAAGACTCGTTCACGGAGCTAAAAGACTCGTTCACGGAGTTCAAAGGCTCGTTCACGAAGTTCAAAGACTCGTTCACGAAGTTCAAAGACTCGTTCACGGAGTTCAAAAGCTTTTTAAGGGGGGTTCGGGGGGATTAAAACTTTGTGGGGTAAGTTTATAAGACTTGTGTTGACACGGTAGCCTAGGTGGTTGGGATAGATTTCTTGTATCTCACTTCAGCGAGAAACATTATATATATGATAAGAAAATTTCCATAAATAAATTAAGGATATTTTGATGCAGTATCTCTACATCTTGAGGTTTCAACGCTTATAAATGTAGAGAAATCTATGCTTTTCCTTACGGAAATCTTGCCATGATAAATAAGGTATGTATGATATGTGAGGGAATTTAAATTATGCCAAGAAACAGCAACATTTAAAACTTAATACTCTTTATACACGCTGGTTTTTCGGAGATTTTTCTAGTTAAAAATGATTCCGATAAACCGCAATAATTGTTACATATTGAATTTCGAGAAATAGCGTTTTCATTACAACTTAAAAATCCAGTTAGCTGCACAATGGGGCAAAGAAACAATACTGTTTATTTGCGCTCGGAGACGAAGAAAATAATGGTAGCGATGTCTACGACCGGCAACGCCAACGCAGAAAATGTTCAGCATCGGCTAACTGTACAAACTGTAGAAATTGCCCCTAACACTACGGCGATTCGCTGTCTAGACTGGGATCGCGATCGCTTCGATATCGAATTCGGACTGCAAAACGGTACGACTTATAATTCATATCTAATTAGAGGCGAACAAACAGTTTTAGTCGATACTTCTCACCAGAAGTTTCGCCAACTGTATTTAGATACACTAAAAGGTCTGGTTAACCCCAAGACTATTGATTACATTATTGTCAGTCATACAGAACCAGACCATAGTGGTTTGGTGGAAGATGTGCTGCAATTAGCACCAAGAGCAACTGTTTTGGCTTCTAAAATTGCGTTGCAATTTTTGGAAGGTTTGGTACATGATCCATTTTCTAAGCGGATTGTCAAAAGTGGCGATCGCATCGATATTGGTAAAGGTCACGAAATCGAATTCGTGAGTGCGCCTAACCTCCACTGGCCAGACACCATCTTTAGTTATGACCGCAAAACCCAAACCATCTTTACCTGTGATGCTTTTGGGATGCACTTCTGTGACGATCGCACTTTTGATGAAGATTTAGAAGCGATCGAAGCTGATTTTAGATTCTACTATGACTGTCTCATGGGGCCAAATGCTCGTTCCCTCCTGAACGCAATGAAGCGGATGGGTGAACTGGGCAAGATTAATATTATCGCCAACGGTCACGGGCCGTTGTTGTATCATCACCTAGATGTCTTGACTGAGTGCTACCAAAGTTGGAGTCAAAGACAAGCCAAAGCCGAAACCACTGTTGGTTTATTCTACACCTCCGATTATGGATATAGCGATCGCCTTGGTCAAGCCATAGCTGAAGGTATCCAAAAAACTGGTCTGGGTATCGAAATCATTGACCTCAGCACCACCGACATTCAAGAAATCCAAGAATTGGCAGGTAGAGCAGCTGGTTTAATTATCGGTATGCCTCCGACAACCTCCGTTGCAGCCCAAGCGGGTATTAGTTCTTTGCTATCTGTAATTAAAGATAAGCAAGTAGTCGGCTTGTTTGAATGCTTCGGTGGCGATGACGAACCGGTTGATACAATTCGCCGAAAGTTTATTGACTTGGGTGTAAAAGAAGCCTTCCCAGCCATTCGGATTCGAGAAGTTCCCGGTGCATCCACCTACCAACTGTGTACCGAAGCAGGTACAGATTTAGGTCAATTGCTGACACGGGAACGCAACATCAAGCAAATCAAAGCTCTTGATGTCAACATGGAAAAGGCTTTGGGACGGATTAGCAACGGCTTGTATATTGTCACCACCAAAAAAGGTGATGTTAGCAGCGCGATGTTAGCTTCCTGGGTAGCACAGGCGAGTTTGCAACCATTAGGATTCACCATTGCTGTAGCCAAAGACCGCGCCATTGATAGCTTAATGCAAGTAGGCGATCGCTTCGTCCTCAACGTCTTAGAAGAAGGCAATTATCAAGAACTGAAAAAGCACTTCCTCAAGCGTTTACTGCCCGGTGCTGACCGCTTTACAGGAGTGAGAACCCAAACCGCTAAAAATGGTTCTCCCATCCTCACAGACGCTCTAGCATACATGGAATGCGAAGTCCAAAGCAGCATGGAATGCAGCGACCACTGGCTTTTATACTGCACAGTCCAAGAAGGTCGTGTTTCCAAATCTGACGGATTCACCGCAGTTCGTCACCGTAAGGTAGGTAATTACTACTAAAAAAGCAGGGGAAGCAGGGAAGGCAGGGGAGGCAGAGGAGATTTTACCCCAATTCCCAATTCCCCATTCCCAATTCCTCATTCCCAATACTATGGATTTAAGCCGCTTCATCGAATCCGCAAAAAACTGGGCAAAGTCTACCCGGTTTTTACAATTTTTTGACAAACCTGAAAAAAAATCTATGAGCGATTCCAAGCCCCGTGACGTACAAGTTCTTCCCATTGCTACAGATACTAAAGTTCTCAGAGCGCGTAGTTGGTCACGTCTGCGGTTTGAAATTGAATATGCCTTAGAAAGAGGTACTACCTCTAACTCTTATGTAATCGAAGGTGATAAAACTGCAATTACAGACCCGCCTGCTGAAACTTTTACTGCCATCTATCTAGAAGCATTACAGCAGACGCTCAATTTGAAAAAATTGGATTACGTCATCCTGGGACACTTTAGCCCCAACCGTGTACCTACTCTCAAAGCTTTGCTAGCACTAGCTCCGCAAATTACCTTTGTTTGTTCCCTTCCTGGTGCGGCTAATTTACGCGCGGCGTTTCCTGATGACAGCTTAAATATCTTGGTGATGCGGGGGAAAGAAACCCTCGATTTAGGCAAGGGTCATGTGTTGAAATTCTTGCCTATTCCTAGTCCCCGTTGGCCGGAAGGACTTTGCACCTATGACCAACAAACCCAGATTCTCTACACAGATAAGCTGTTTGGGGTGCATATCTGTAGTGATGATGTGTTTGATGACAACTGGGAATCCTTCAAGGAAGACCAGCGTTACTACTACAACTGTTTGATGGCCCCCCATGCTATCCATGTGGAAGCAGCATTGGAGAAGATTTCCGACTTACAGGTGAGAATGTATGCTGTAGGTCACGGGCCTCTAGTACGTACCAGTTTAATGGCACTTACCCAAGCCTACGCTGATTGGAGTCTGGCTCAGAAAGACCGGGAAATTTCTGTGGCGTTATTATATGCCTCAGCTTACGGTAATACTGCAACTCTCGCACAGGCGATCGCACTCGGACTAACTAAAGGTGGTGTAGCAGTCCAATCGATTAACTGCGAATTTGCCACTCCTGAAGAAATTCAGTCCAATTTAGAGAAAGCGGACGGCTTCCTCATCGGTTCACCCACCATTGGCGGTCATGCACCAACCCCCATTCACACCGCTTTGGGGATTGTTCTGAAGGTGGGTGATAACAACAAACTAGCTGGGGTGTTTGGTTCTTATGGCTGGAGTGGTGAAGCCTTAGACATGATTGAAGGGAAACTCCGCGATGCTGGATATCGCTTCGGTGTGGATACCCTCAAAGTCAAGTTTAAACCCGACGATGTTACCCTCAAATATTGCGAAGAAGTGGGTACAGACTTCGCCCAAACCTTGAAGAAAGCCAAGAAATTACGTGTACCCCAACAAGCCGCTACCCCTGTAGAACAAGCTGTAGGACGGATTGTTGGTTCAGTTTGCGTGATTACAGCCAAGCAAGGGGAAGTATCTACAGGAATGCTAGGTTCTTGGGTATCTCAAGCTACCTTCAATCCTCCAGGTTTAACTGTGGCGATCGCTAAAGAACGCGCGATAGAATCCCTCATGTATCCCGGTGGTAAATTTGCCCTGAATATCCTCTCAGAAGAGAATCACGGCGAATACATGAAGCATTTCCGCAAAAACTTCAAACCCGGAGAAGACCGTTTTGCCAACTTCACCACTACAGAAGCTGAAAACGGTTGTACTGTGCTAACTGATGCCCTCGCTTATGTGGAATGCTCAGTTAGTCAACGGATGGAATGCGGCGACCATTGGGTAGTATATGCCACCGTTGACAATGGTAAGCTCATCAAACCCGATGATGTAACTGCCATCAACCACCGCAAAACGGGTAATCATTACTAAAAGCTAAATTGCTGAACCATTAGACATTGTAGAGATGTTGCAGTGCAACGTCTCTACAAATTTGTTTGTGGGTAAAATGTCTCTTGAGTCTGAAAGCTAGCTGTTTAGCCTAGAAGTGTGTAAACTTTATACAGCAAATAGCTGTAAATATGATTTTAAGTGGGCAAAATTTTATAGGGATTACAATTAACGTCTAATTTGTCAATCAAAATTTTTAAATCAAAATTATGGAGCAAAATCAGCAACACAATCGCCGCAAAGCTGATCAAGAGTTGGAAGCAGCCCTAGAACAGTTGGAAAGTATCTTAACCGAAGGTGAGACTGAGGATGAGGCGATACCAGATATCTCTACGAGTAACGCCAATGCAGTTGACCAGAGTGAAGATGTGACTGATGCTGATTTAGCAGCATGGGAAGACGCTGTTGCTGATATTGAACAATATCTAGAAGGAAGAACAAAAAGTAATTCGTAATTCGTAATTCGTAATTACGTTTTGTAAAAGAAAGAATTTTGTAGGGACGGTTTCCGTCCACAAAATTTCCGGGTATTTTACTCAGCACTCAGCACTCAGCACTCAGCACTCAGCACTCAGCACTCAGCACTCAGCACTCCTCACTCCTCACTCTCGCCTTTGTCGCTGGGCTTCATATAACATTAACGCTGAGGTAATCGCTACATTCAAGGACTCTACGCCTGGACTCAGGGGAATTTTGACTTGCTTATCAGCCATTGCGGCTAAATTAGCCGACAAACCAGCACCTTCATTTCCCAATAAAATCAAACTAGGTTTTTGCCAGTCTACATCCCAATAAGTTAACTGTGCGGTGGGTAAGGTGGCTATTACCTGCATTCCCGCTTGCTGGCAATTCTGTACTGTCACCTTTAAATCTTCACTTACCGCCGTTGCTAGACGAAACCATTGTCCAGCCGAAGCACGCAAGACTTTAGGATTATCTAAATCTACGCTATCTTGACTCAACCATAAACCCGACGCACCAGCCGCCGCCGCAGTGCGAATCATTGTCCCTAAGTTACCAGGGTCTTGGATGGTTTCTACAGCTAAAACTATGCCAGTGTAGGGGACTTGATGTTGCTGCTCACTGCGTTTAGCGATCGCTACTACCCCATCTGGTTGTACAGTAGTAGCGATCGCACTTAAAACTTCGGGACTGACAATTTCAGCGCGATCGCATAAACTACAAGCCAACTCCCACAATCCTGCATGGGCTGTTTCCCATTCTGGAGTAGAACACACCACCTCTAGCGGATAACTTACCGCACAAGCTTCCTCAAGCAAGTGAGTCCCTTCCAATAAAAACAACTGCTGTCTATGCCGTTCCTTGGTAGAGTGCAGCTTGCGGATTTGCTTAACTAAAGGATTTTGTAAACTCGTTAACATCTGTAGTGCTGAGTTAAGAGTGCTTAGTGCCGAGTATTTCTTTCTCAGCACTCAGCACTTAAATTTATGCGGAACCCGGGACTTGAACCCGGAAGCCTTGCGGCACTAGAACCTGAATCTAGCGCGTCTGCCAATTCCGCCAGTTCCGCCTGCGGTTTGCATATCGACAATTTCTTATTATTGCTTAATTATTGATGTTTGTCAACTTCCTAGAAAGGGATTAGGGATTGGGTACTGGGTGCTAGGAGTTCAAAAGTTACTAAGATTATGTTCAATGTAGGGACAAAATAAAGACAATAATGTAGACAAATCAACTCTTTACTGTAGAATCAAAACCAACTTCTAACTTATAAAATTAAGTATTTATTTTGGAGGTAGACTTATTAATTCTTCTAGCAGCTTACCAGATGCTAAACCTGTTGTTGAAGTAGACTCCTCAGTCTTGCAAATATGGGGTGGGCATCCTTTGCGGGGGCAGGTAAAAATTAGCGGGGCGAAAAATTCAGCTTTGGTCATCATTGCTGGAGCTTTGCTATGTTCAGGAGATTGTCGCATCCGTAACGTTCCCTTGTTGGCGGACGTAGAACGGATGGCTGAGGTAATCTCAGCGTTGGGTGTACGCCTAACTAGAGAAGCCGATATTTTAGATATCAATGCCAGTGAAATCACCACATCAAAAGCTCCCTACGAACTAGTTACCCAATTACGGGCTAGTTTCTTTGCCATTGGCCCACTTTTAGCCCGTCTAGGGGTGGCACAAATGCCATTACCAGGGGGTTGTGCCATTGGTGCTAGACCAGTTGATTTGCACGTCCGAGGACTGCAAGCAATGGGAGCAGAGGTACAGATTGAACATGGTATTTGTAATGCTTATGTTCCTGGTAGTAAAGGTAGATTAAAAGGTGCGAAAATCTACTTAGATACTCCCAGCGTGGGGGCAACCGAAACCTTGATGATGGCTGCTACTCTAGCTGATGGCGAAACCATTATTGAAAATGCCGCACGAGAGCCGGAAGTAGTAGATTTAGCTAACTTCTGTAATGCAATGGGGGCGAAAATTCAGGGTGCGGGGACTAGCACTATCACTGTTGTTGGTGTTCCCAAATTACATTCTATTGACTATTCGATTATTCCCGATCGCATCGAAGCAGGTACATTTTTAGTAGCGGGAGCTATCACGCGCTCAGAAATCAGCCTTTCCCCAGTAGTACCAGATCATTTAATTCCAGTGATTGCCAAACTACGGGATATTGGCGTAACCATCATTGAAGATGCACCAGACTGCTTACGCATTCTACCTGCGGGAATTCTCAAGGCAACCGATATCGACACCTTGCCCCATCCAGGTTTTCCCACAGATATGCAAGCACCATTCATGGCCTTACTCACCTTGGCGGAAGGCGACAGCATCATTAACGAATCTGTGTTTGAAAACCGCTTGCGTCATGCCTCCGAGTTAAACCGCTTGGGTGCAGACATCCGCGTTAAAGGGAATACAGCCTTTGTGCGCGGAGTGCCGATACTATCTGGTGCGCCAGTGATTGGGACTGACTTACGAGCATCAGCAGCGTTAGTTTTAGCGGGACTAGCTGCCGAAGGACAAACCACAATCCAGGGATTACATCACCTTGATCGGGGCTACGATCAAATGGATGTGAAATTGCAACAATTAGGCGCAAAAATCCTGCGCGTAAGTGAAGTACCAGTAGATACAGAAGCAGCGAATTAAGTGCTGAGTGCTGAGTGCTGAGTGTGGAGTCCTGAGTAGGGAATCTCACTCATTACTCATTACTCATTACTTAAATCGTTATACTAACTATGGGAGGCTGTCGATATTTTGTTTTTCCAGCCGGCTAAATCATGTCTTTGCTTAAATCCTCGCTCATCGGTTTAAAAGCTGACTCGTTTCGTCATCCATTAGACTTGGAAGCAACCAAAGCTCTGAAGCAAATACCAGGTTTGGATATGATAGTCAGAAATTTGCTAGGGCCAATGGCAGAGCAAGTTTTTTATGTAGAAAATATTGCTTCTAGTGTTTTGGTAGGTGAACAACAACTACCGGAGTTACACAAACTCTTGTTAGAAGCTTGCAAGATTTTAGATATTGAACCACCTCAATTATATGTACGGCAACATCCTGCGCCTAATGCTTATACCTTTGCTATGCGGGGGAAGCAACCGTTTATTATGTTGCACACTTCTTTAGTTGATATGCTGACTCCAGAAGAAATACAGGCGGTAATTGCCCACGAGTTAGGACATCTGAAGTGCGACCATAGCGTTTATTTAACACCGGTTAATTTATTAATATTAGCGGCAGGAATATTACCTAATGTTGGGGCTTTTATTGCCCAAGCCATCCAAGCTCAACTTTTAGAATGGGTACGTTGTGCTGAGTTTACCTGCGATCGCGCCGCATTACTAGCCACCCAAGACCCCAAAGTGGTGATGTCCGTTTTAATGAAATTAGCCGGCGGTTCACCCACCCTCGCCCCAAAACTCAATCTCGATGCTTTTATTGACCAAGCTCGTGCCTACGATGATATTAGTAAAAGCGAACTAGGGGAAATGGTCAAATTAGCTCGTACAGCCGAATTAACCCACCCTGTACCAGTCCTCAGAGCCAGAGAAATTGACCGTTGGGCAAGTAGTCAAGAATACCAGTCCCTACTACAAACTCACGGACAAAAATACACCAGCGAAGTAGCACCCAAAGGCGGCTGGCGCAACTGGTAAACTCTAAGTGATAGGTGACAGGGGACAGAGGACAGGTGACAGCTTGAGTAGCTGCGATCTCTTGATCAGGCGATCGCACCTCAAAACAATTTAAGATGAATCTGGTTAACTCTTAATCGCCACCATGACAGCTGCCTCAAATCCCATCAACATATTTGAATATGAACAGTTAGCAAAAACTCATCTGTCAAAGATGGCATTTGACTATTACAGCAGTGGCGCGTGGGATGAAATTACATTGCGAGATAATCGTGCTGCCTTTGAGCGAGTCAAACTACGGCCGAGGATGCTAGTGGATGTCAGCCAAATTAGCCTGAATACTACAATTTTAGGACAAACCCTAGAATTCCCGCTTTTAATTGCACCGATGGCTTTTCAATGTCTGGCTCATCCAGATGGTGAATTTGCCACTGCAATGGCAGCTGCATCTGCTGGGGTGGGGATGGTATTAAGTACAATGTCCACTAAAAGCTTAGAAGCAGTCGCTGATATAGGTGCTGAATTTCCCCATGCTTTGCAATGGTTTCAGCTTTACATCCACAAAGACAGGGGTTTAACTCGCGCCTTAGTAGAAAGAGCTTACACCGCAGGTTACAAAGCTCTTTGTCTCACAGTAGATGCTCCTGTACTAGGACAGCGAGAACGAGACAGACGCAACGAATTTGCCTTACCGCCAGGGTTACATCTAGCTAATCTTGCTGATATCTCCGGTTTAGATATTCCCCATGAGCAGGGAGAATCTGGTTTGTTTACTTATTTTGCCCAACAACTAGACCCGTCCTTAACTTGGCGTGATTTGGAATGGTTACAATCTTTATCACCACTACCTTTGGTACTGAAAGGCATTTTACGAGGAGATGACGCAGTACGGGCTGTAGAGTATGGAGCGAAAGCCATTGTAGTTTCCAATCATGGTGGCAGACAACTAGATGGTGCGATCGCTTCTTTAGATACCCTAGCTGAGATAATTGCAGCCGTAGACGGTCAAGTCGAAGTATTATTAGATGGCGGTATCCGTCGCGGTACAGATATTCTCAAAGCTTTAGCCATAGGTGCTAAAGCCGTACTAATTGGCAGACCTGTTTTGTGGGGACTAGCACTAGCCGGACAAGCAGGTGTGTCACATCTTATCTCACTACTACAAGATGAGTTAAAAGTAGCAATGTCCCTCAGTGGCGTTGCTCAGTTACAAGATATTGACTCTAGTTTAGTGACAGGTGACAGGTGATAGGAAAAAATGTGTAATTAATTACGTCAGAGTATTTATCCTCACTCAGCACTCATTACTCAGCACTCACTTTAGTGAAAAGCAAAAATTCTTGATTTACTCCTTGCATTAAATTCATTAAGTAACTATAATAGTGAAGTTGCACCCAAGGGCGGGTGGCGAAATTGGTAGACGCACCACACTCAAAATGTGGCGACCTTACGGTCATAGGAGTTCGATTCTCCTCCTGCCCACTGTCAATTAACTAAATCTCAAAATAAAACAGATGAGACTTAAAAGATGGGAATCTCCCCGTCGCGAAGGGAGAAACGATAAAGGTAAAGGCGGTTCTGCCAGGAAACGACAACTTAAAAAACAAAGACAAATGTTACGCCAGAAGCTCAAAGAAGCTAACAAGCAAGACAATCAGCAAAATAACAAGAACAGGGAAGAGTTTTTCTTCCCTGTTTTTTTTATGCCGTTTTATCAGTGTGTAAATAAGTTTAAAAATCAAAATGTATTAGGGAACTACAAAAAATAAATTATCCCTCCCTTTGCTCCCTTGCCATAAAAGCGATGGGATATTTTTTTACTTGGAAGTCTCTTACTATATTTTTACCTAAGTATTATTATTGAAATAATAAGGAAATTGTAATGCTTGTATGAACCAAGGGAGAAAAAACTAGAGAAAAAGATAAAGTAAATGTAAAGTTTATTGTGAAGGGTGTAACAATCATTAATCAGCTTGTAAGCTAGTATGCGGTTGCGAGTAATTATTACTAATACTATTTAGTAACTAAAAATCTCCGCTAAACCAAGTTTGTATCAGTGTGTTCCCCTAATAGCTATGTCAGTATCAAAATTATCGAACTATCTCAGCATTAACTGCTGTTTTTATAGGATTAAACTATCTATGGTGTCTATTAGTTAGTTTGAATCTCCTAAATTTTTTACTCCATACCCAATAATAATTCTCCCGGTGTTGTGATTTATAGTGCATAGCAACGCATATATAAGCTAGCTTAAGACAGCCTAGTTTTATGTTGCCCTGTGAGCATATTTAAACACTGGTTTTGTAGAAAATTATTGTATCTAATGGGTGGGGCAATTTTTTGCTGCAAAGGCTCTTATTCTTGTAGGTATAAGAGTTGTATACCGTAGCTTCTGCACTATAGCGTTTCCTAATCACATGAGGTATGTCATAGTCCTCTTCTCTCTTGCGGCGATGAGTTTGGGAGTTTGTTTCTTGTACCCAGCTTAACCGAGAAACCCTATATAGATAATGCAAGTCTCAGCAAAGAAATATGAGGAAAAATTGCCTTAACTAAATAGTAAGTCATGGCAGAAATAAAGCTAAATTTCAGAAATTAAAAAGCTCTAGATATCAGGCTTTTCGTGAAAAAGCAACTTAGCGGATTTTGGTTAAAAGTATCAAACTGTTAATCTATATCATGGGTAAAGCCTGTAATGGAATCTCCAAAAGCATCATCAAATTTACGTCGAAAAGCTCTTGTAGGTGTATTTTGGTCTGCAATTGAAAGTTGGGGTCGCCAAGTCATTTCTTTTGGCGTTTTCTTCTTATTAGCAAGATTGTTAGGGCCAGAAACATTTGGTTTAGTTGCTTTATCTAGTGTATGCTTAAATTTTTTACAGGTATTTGTTGATCAAGGTTTTTCACAAGCAATTATTCAAAGAAAAGAATTAGAGCCAGAACATTTAGATACTGCCTTCTGGACTAATTTAGGAATGGGTACTTTTCTAGCAATAATGACTATTGCTAGTGCCAGTTTAATTGGGTATTTCTTTAAAGAACCAGCAATTATACCAATTATACGCTGTCTATCTGTTACTTTTATCTTCATTGCTTTTAGTAGTGTTCAGAATGCTATTCTTCAGCGAACATTAGCTTTTAAATCTCTTGCTAAACGTACACTAATTGGCGTTTTGATTGGTGGTATAGTAGGCGTAACTATGGCATTTAGGGGATTTGGCGTATGGAGTCTTGTTGCTCAACAAATCACAAGTAGCTTCGTACAAGTTTTGGTACTTTGGAAAGTGAGTGACTGGCGACCAGGATTACGGTTTTCACAACGCCATTTTAAAGAGCTATTTTCCTTTGGCATTAATGTCTTAGGAATGAATATATTTAACTTTTTTAATCGCCGCTCTGACGATTTCTTAATTGGGTATTTTTTGGGTTCAGTTGCTTTAGGTTATTACACTGTAGCTTATCGCTTGTTATTAGTATTAACAGAACTGCTTACTAGTATTATTGCTAGAGTTTCCTTGCCGACCTTTGCTAGATTACAGGAAGAACCAGAACGATTACGTAATGCGCTATATCAAGCTATAAAATTGACAAGTTTAATTACCTTTCCTGGTTTTTTTGGCATGGTGATATTAGCCCCAGAAATAGTTAGAGTCGTATTTGGAGAACAATGGCTACAAAGTATTCCAGTAATGCAAATTTTAAACCTGATTGGTATTCTTTATGCTTATTTTTATTTCAATGCTTCTGTGATTATGGCGATGGGAAAACCTTCATGGAAATTAGCTTTAGATGGGGTGCAGGCTGTTAGTAATATAGTTGCTTTTGCCATAGCAGTTCAATGGGGAATAGTTGCTGTTGCTGCTGCTTACGTAATTAGAGGATATCTCATGGCCCCGCTTACTGTTTGGGTAGTCTGGAAATTAGTCCGCATTAATGTCGTGACTTATTTACGCCAAGGTGCTGCTCCTTTGGCTGCAACAATAACGATGTTAGGAACAATATTTGCAGTCAAGTATTTGCTTAGTAACATCGTAAATACTTCTGCAATGTTAGCTGTTGCTATCTTAGTTGGAGCTATAGTCTATATTTTGTCAATTTTCTTGATTGCACCGAAACTTTTTTGGCAAGTAGTTAATATTGCTCGTTAGACCAGCAGATACAGGACTTGTAAAGATGACTGAACAAATCACAGAAAAAATTAAACATCCTGAGATCAACCAGTTATTAGAAACTGTTATAGAGGGTGGTTATTGTGTTGGTTGTGGTGCGTGTGCCTCAGTTAGTGGCTCACCGCTCAAGATGGAATTAGACGCAGATAAAAAGTTGCAAGCAAGTATCGATACATTATCAAAACCAGCATTTTCTAGTCATTCAATACTATCTGTTTGTCCTTTTTCAAGCCAAAGTTTAAATGAAGACCAGATTAGCCAAGAAGTATTCCATAATGATTGCAAATATCACCATCAAATTGGTTATTATTTAGATACTTACGCAGGTTATGTTGCAGAAGATGATTACCGCGATCGCGGTAGTTCAGGAGGGATGGGTACTTGGATTGTGACTAATCTGCTCAGTCAAGGTTTAGTAGATGGTGTCATCCACATTCATCAACGCCATCCATCTCCCACTGACCCCAGATTATTTCACTATCAAATTTCCACAACTATAGAACAGGTACGCAACGGTGCTAAGTCCCGTTACTACCCAGTAGAAATGTCGGAAGTAATGCAGCTGATTCGGGAACAACCGGGACGCTATGCCATTGTGGGGATTCCCTGTTTTATTAAAGCTGTGCGTTTATTAATGCGCCAAGACCAGCTACTAGCCGAACGCATCCGGTTTTGTGTGGGTCTAATTTGTGGTCATCTGAAGAGTATGCGCTTTGCAGAAATGTTGGCTTGGCAATGTGGCATTGAACCAGGTAATTTACTAGCAATAGACTTTCGCAAAAAATTACCAGACGCAAACGCTAACCGCTACGGTGTGGAAGTTACTGGACTGCAAGCAGGTAAGATTGTCACTCACGTTAGTCCTGTCTATGACCTCTATGGTACAGATTGGGGTTTGGGTTTTTTCAAGTACAAAGCCTGTGATTATTGTGATGATGTCGTAGCGGAAACCGCAGATGTAACAGTCGGAGATGCTTGGTTACCTCAGTATGTCAAAGACAGTCAAGGTACAAATGTTGTGATTGTCCGTCACCCAGTCATTCAAGACATGATTGAGCGTGCGATGACTGCGGGAACATTGCAAATGGATCGGATTAGTGCGGATGAAGTCGCGCAATCACAAAAATCAGGCTTTCAGCATCGACGAGAAGGTCTAGCTTACCGTTTGTATTTAACTGAACAACGGGGTGACTGGTATCCGCAAAAGCGAGTAAAACCAAGTGCTAGCCATCTAAATAAAAACTTGCAAGCACGGCAAATCATGAGAGTTGCTCTAGCAGCACAAAGCCATCTTGCTTGTAAAAATGCTGTTGATGCTGGTCAATTTTCTGTATTTAAGCAGCAACTAGACCCCTTAGTGCAGAAATACAAACAGCTATATCAGGTGTCTTTATGGAAAAGAGTTGCTAGGCGTATTAAACGACTTTTGGTTAATTTGTTGGGTACTTTTAAGAGAGGTTAAACAGCTATGAAAGCAGCCATTACAGGAATCACTGGACTACGCAACCGAGGCGTTGAAGCAATGGTGTTAACTACTATTGAACAGCTACGTCAACGCCAACCAGGACTTGCCGTCAGCATTCTCAGCGAGACTCCAGATTACGACGAAATTAGACTACAGCAGTACAACGTAGAATTAATTAGCGATCGCAATTTACGCCGCCTACATATAGTCAATCGCTGGCGCAATCAGCTTTCTCAGGTCTATAAGCCGATTGCACCTGCCTACAAAGATATTGCCCGGTTACTCTCAGACACATCCGTAGTGATGGCTTCTGGTGGGGATGTATTTGGTTCTGATTACGGTATACCTTTTCTCACCAGACAACTCAAACCATTAGTCTACGCCTTAGATGCTGGTATCCCTGTAGTGTTTCTGGCACAATCTATCGGCCCTTTCAAAACTGACGAAGAAGCTCAAATCTGGCTCAATGTGGCTCGTCACGCCAAGCTAATCACTATCAGAGAAAGCCTTTCCTATAAATACGTCACAAAGGATCTAGGCTTGTCTCCAGAATTAGTTAAGCACACAGCAGACCCCGCCTTTCTATTACCACCAGCACCACCAGAAACTGTTGAGAACTTGTTGAAGTTATATGGCATCCATCAAGAGCGTCCAGTAGTTGCGCTGGGGATTAGTCAAGGTATCAGCCGTTATACCCGCGCTGATTACGACAAACATACAAAGGTTTGGTGTCAGGTAATTAACATGATTCTGAACGAATTTGGTGGACAAGTCTTGCTGATTCCTCACGTCCATGATTACCGTCCAGAGAACGACGATCGCATCCTCGCGGGTGAACTGCTGAGACTGTTCAACTTCGATTCCCGTGTGCAGCTAGCTGGTGCAGAACATACTGCATCTGAGTTTAAAGGGTTGATTAGTGCCTGTGATATGGTTGTTTCCGAACGGATGCACGCTGCGATCGCTGGATTATCTAGTGGTGTTTGTACTCTTCCCATTGGTTATTCTGTCAAAGCTGAGGGCATTATGACCGATATTTTGGGAGCAGAAGCAGTTCATAATGGCTTACTAATTTCCTTCCAACAGTTTCTAGATACTGATACAGCTTGTAACACCATTCGTAATCTTTGGCATAGACGGCAAGAAGTCGCAGACCAATTAAAGATGAATCTACCTCAAATTAAGCAAAATACAACTGCTAACTTCGACCTGATATCAAACATCTTGGCAGAAAAGACCAAATGAAAAGTGCTGAGTTCCGTTAGCGGTAGCGGGGCGTTTAGCCTGTGCTGAGTGCTGAGTTGGTAAATAACTCTGATAAAAACTCCGTATTCCTCCGCGTCAACCTCTGCGCGATTCTGCGTTTAAAAATAAAACATTGAGGATACTCCCCATTACTGATCGCTAAACCCAAAGATTGGAGTATTAATCAATAATGTCAACGAAAAAAATTGAGCCGAAAAATACTCCCAGTGTTGCAGTTATCGTGCCTTTGTATAACAAAGGTCAATATATTGCGAGGACACTCAACTCAATACTGAATCAGACATACCAAAATTTTGAAATCATTGTTGTTAATGATGGTTCTACAGACAACAGCCCAGATATTGTGAGTAGCTATCATGACCCTCGCATCAAATTGATTCACCAAGCTAATGTAGGTCCAGGTGCAGCACGTAATAGAGGTATGTCTGAAACTCAGGCTGATTTCTTATCATTTTTAGATGCAGATGATGAATGGTTGCCAAGTTTTTTGGACACCTCCATCAACCATCTACAGACAAATCCTGATTGCTTACTAAGTGTAACTGGTCATTTTCGGGGAGTGGACTGTACTAGTTGGGAGCAACATTTACCACATCTGAAAGTAAATCAAGGTGCTTGGCGTTTACCAACTAATACAAAACCAAAAGTAGTAAAATCTGCGATCGATTTGCTTCATTCTGGGGCTGTTGTTTGTGCAAGAAAAGTTGTAGAAAAGTTTGGTGGTTTTTACTGTAAAGAACGCTGTACTTATGGGGAAGATTCCTATTTGTGGCTACAAGTATTACTAAATTACCAAATTTATATAGATCCTACTCCACTAATGTGGCATCATACCGAAGCATCAGTTCTTGGTCATGGTCGCAAGGAGGCTCACCCACCTTGGCCAAAGCTAACAGATACAGCAACTATCAGAAAGAATTGCCCAACTGAATACCTTCCTCTTTTGGAGCATTGTCTAGCTTACTATGCACTTTTAGCTGCTGAACGTCGTATCCGTGCCGGCGATATTTTTACAGCACAAAAGCTGTTACAAAATTTCCCCCTAACTCAAAGTTTTGGACTGAAAAATATTAAGACTCGTTGCCGTTTAAAATTAACTCAACTTTTAAATAAATAATTCATATGGAACAAATAAAATCAGTTTTTCTGCCTCGCGCTCTTGATGGGAATCCTTACCAAAACCAATTAATTGATAACTTAAAAAAATTGGGTGTTCAAGTAGAAATACAAAAACCTTTTTCTTCTTCTACTTTTTTCTTTCCGATGATTATCTCCCATTGGAAGCCAGATATTTTACACTTACACTGGCTAGAACCATCATGTATTGCACCAAATTGGTTTTTATCTTTACTGAAATCTATATCATTTTTAATTCAATTAGCCATACTCAAACTAATTGGTGTCAAGCTGGTATGGACTGTACATAATCTCAAGAACCATGATAATTCAAATCTGGTCTTAAATAACATATGTACCAAAACAGTGATCAAGTTTGCCGATGCAATCATAACTCATTGTGAAGCGGCGAAAGAAGAATTAATCAAACTGTTTTATGTCAAAAATCAAGATAAAATTTTTGTAGTTCCACATGGTAATTATCTAGAGTGGTACGAAAATAAAATTAGCAGAGATGTAGCACGAAAAGACCTAGATATAAAAACTTCTGAGACTGTATTTTTATTTCTGGGCTTAATTCGACCCTATAAGGGAGTACCTGAACTTATCGATAGATTCAAGTGCTTAGATAGTGAAGATATTAGATTAGTGATTGCTGGTAAAATTAACAGCCAAGATGCAGATTTAACAGATTTAATCAACCGGAAAATTTCTGAAGACAAACGAATTAATTTTATTCCCGGTTATGTTGAATCTGAAAAAATTCAACTATATATGAATGCTTGTGATGTCGTCGTCTTTCCGTACCGAGATATTTTGACATCAGGAGCAGTTATGTTAGCTATGTCTTTTGGACGGGCTTGTATTGCTCCACGCAAAGGTTGTCTAGCAGAAGTTCTAGATGATCGAGGAGCATTTTTATACAATTTAGCTGATGAGAATGGCTTAATGCAAGCTATGAATGCTGCATTACACAAACAACCAGAAATATTAGCGATGGGACAGCACAATCAGCAATTAGCTGAAAAATATAGCTGGAAAAATATTGCAGAACTAACTTTAGATGTGTATCTTTATTGTCTCTAAATTATTTGATATTTTTCTGCGTATCACCTTTTTGGGTTTTAACACCAGCCGTGTGTTGTGAATTTGGCAGTTCAATATTTTCCCAAAAATTATATAATCAATGGTTATACCTTAAATAAATATTTTCAATTATTTGAAATTATTTGCGAAATTTACTTTTAAGGTACTTGACATTACCCCAGTAGAACCTGCTATATTAGTAAAGTCAAATCTTTGGGGCGTAGCCAAGTGGTAAGGCAGCGGGTTTTGGTCCCGCCATCCCTAGGTTCGAATCCTAGCGCCCCAGTTTTAAAAGGAAACTTATGAAAAGCTCATCGAATATAGATGGTGCTTTTTGCTTTGGATAAAAATTCTGTAAAGATACTGAAAATGTTAGCTTTGCTTTTAACTTGAAGCACTGGTATAGAAGCGCAACGCAAATCGCCAGAACTTGGTAGATATCCAAAACAAGGCGGCTGCTAAAAATACCGCACCTATCAACCAATGAATTTGCACCCGTCCTAACATCACTTCTGCTGGAACTGTGGTTAAAAATGCTACCGGAACTACAAAGGTGAAGAAAAAGCGGTAAGTTGCGGGGTAGGCTACCATTGGATATCTGCCTGCTTCCACTAAACCCCGTAACACCTCAGTAACATTGTAGATTTTTACAAACCAAATACTAGTCGCCCCCAACATAAACCAGAGGCTATAAAGAATTACCAAACCGCAAAATAACGGTACTAAACTGAGGAGATAGTTTTCTAATCTTAAACCTAGGCGTTTACCTGCGTAACCAAGAATCATTACACCAAAAATTAAGTCTGGAACTCCCCAAGGGGACAGTGTATAGGTGGAAAGCCAGAACTGACTACGAATAGGTTTGAGTAGTATAAAGTCTAAAGTCCCTTCTTGGACATGGCGGACGATGCGATTGAGGTTAGCTGCAAGAAAGCTAGCAGAAAAGCCTTGCAGCAAAGTGAAAATTCCGAGAACTATCAAAGCAGCTTCCCATGACCAGCCTGTAAAAGTATAGCCAGTGCGATAAAACAAGAATAGCCCAAATAAACTGCCGCCCAAATTGCCTAAGCTGCTGAGGGTAGCGATAAAGAAGTTAACTCGATATTCCAACTCTGCGGCGATCGCAGTTGCCCAAAATAGTCTCAGAACTTTCCAATATCTTCCCATATTGCACCCGTAATCTAACACCCGCGATCTAAGTCAGTAACTTGATGTAATCTTAACAAGATTAATCCTGTTGAAAAAATTCTCGCCGCTAAGATATGGTATGCACATTATTTATACTGTAGGATTTAATGCCCTTTGAGAATGAAAGAGTCTTTTTTAAGTATCCCTGAATTAGTTAGACAGAGAAACATTACAGAATTTATGGCTAAACTCTCCCACGAATTACAACGTTATTTTTTTGAAGAAACCAGACCACAGAATGTGAATTTAGCAGATATTTTACTGCTAGCTGGAGAAAGGATTTTTGGGTTTCTATTGGTTATATTGTCTTTACCGTCAGCTTTACCCATACCAGCACCAGGATACTCAGTCCCTTTTGGTATTTTGATTTTTATTTTAGCTATACAGATGATTATTGGTGCTAAAGTCCCTTGGCTACCGCCCAAAATGATGAATCATCCCATTAAACTAGAAACAGTCCAGGGATTTTTAAAAGCTGGTATTCCTTGGTTGCGGAGAATTGAAGCGATCGCGCGTCCGCGTTTATCTTATATTTGTACTACCTTAGCTGGCAGAGTCACCCTTGGGATTGCGATCGCTTTAATGGCAATTTCGATGATGATACCCATCCCCGGCACTAACACCTTACCAGCAATGGGTGTGTTCGTGACTGGTTTTGGCTTATTAGAAGACGATGGTGCGATCAGTTTAGGGGGTTTAGTGCTGTGTGTAATGGGACTAATTTTAACTACTTCTATTCTGATGGCCTTGGCTTGGGGTGGCTCTAGTCTTCTAGATATTATCAAAACTTGGTTAGGACGGTAGAAAAATCCCCCTAGAGGTAATTTAGAGGATAGCGATGGTCTCCGACCGACGGTCGGTTATCACCTACGCAGGGCGGAACGCCATCGCTCTTTGGGATTTGGGGGTGCGATCGCTCCACACTCAAGAGTTAATTGTAGCTATGTATCTTGAGCCAGCATTGATTCTTTAACCGCTTGCACTAGCTCCTCTTCTGTAAATTGATACAAATCTCGCAAAACACTTGCCATACTTCCATTTTCGACATTGTTCTGCCCTTTTCCCAGTTGCGAATTAAAGATTCCCCACAGTCAAAGGTTCTCAGCCCTGCACGTTCTCTCAAGGCTCTCAAATCCATAGATGATTGAGATTTTAGTGGAGGCGATCGCCTTTTTTCAAAGTCAAAAGCGATACCTACGGTAAGCTACCACTAATGCACTCTATCCAAAACTAGCTACTTCCACCGGACGTTCAACAGCCAATTTTTTCCTATTGAGTTTGATTTGTTCAATTTTGTGCAGAGTTTCGGCTGTTAAATAGCTTTCTCCACAATAAGTACAGGTGATCACCGGAATATTTTCGATAACCAGTAAGTCTTTACTCTTACCATAAGTTCTAGTAATGAGGCGGATTTTTACATCTTCACTTCCACAAAAATCACACAACATTTGCCGCTTTCCTAGTATTAGGGTACATATACAGTAATGATAACAACCTTTCCAGTTGGACTCAGCTTGGCAATTATCTCCACTTCACCATCATCAAGAGTTAAACCTCTAATGCGGTATTTGGATTCTGCTGTTAACTTATCTCGTTGACGTTCTAATATTTCTCCTGTAAAAATACCTTGCTCAATGTCATAAATTGATAAATTATCGTCACTCATTTCTTCTTCAGCATGGAGTGTCATCACATACTGTCGGGCGACGATTTTTTCCCGTATTCTTTGTAATATTTCATAAAACAAGGTAAAAATTTTGGGTTAAGTAGATTGTTATAGTTTACAGCGACTAGTGATTTAGAGGATGGGCGATCGCAGTTTGGGATTTGAGGGTGGGACGCCCTTTTTTTAATCTAATTCACCAATTATTTCCCTGCTTCCAGCTTGAATTACGTCAAAATGCAGACTTTTTGAAAATTTTAATAGTTTATTTATCTAGTTAAATTCTAGATTCCTAACTGTAAATGTATAATTTAATTCATGTATTAGTTACGTATTTAAGCTTTAATCACTATGGCTAATATTTTCATCAGTTATCGACAAATAGATACTGAAGCAGCTCAAAAACTTGCTTCAGAAGTTGCTGATGCTGGTTATCAAGTTTGGTTTGCTGAATGGACAATCGATGTTGGTGATTCTATTGTTGAGCGAGTCAATCAAGGACTAGAATGACTCAGTTATTTAGTCTTGTGTTACTCTTCTTCTGATATGTCGCCTTGGGTAAATCGGGAATGGATGTCAACTTTAGCGCGGCAACTCAGTGGCCAAGGGGTTAAAGTTTTACCAGCTTTGCTTACTGGGGGCAAACCTCCTGCCATCTTAGCTGATATCAAGTATGCAGACTTAATCACAGACTGGTCTAAAGGTGTATCTGATTTGCTGAGAGCGATCAAATGAACGAAATAATTCAGCAAGTTCTTATAGCCCATGCTAAGGGAGAAGAGGAGTTAGCGGAAAAATTAGCAGAACCTATCCGCAAAGCTGGCTATGAAGTTGCCCATAGAGGAACGGTAATGGTAGGAGAATCATTCACCGAGGAAGCCTCAAAAATTTTAAATAATAGTAGTCCAGTGGTACTTTGTGGAACTATCAAAGCATTAGGAACACGTTGGGCGCGACAGATTGTCAACGCGGCAAGAAATAATTATCGAGTGCGTGTCTTTGGTGTGCAAATGGAGGAAGAAGCCGATCTAGAAGTAGTGACTTTTGATGAATCTATTGCTCACTATTGGCAGGATCCGACAAAAGCAACAGAGGATTTAATTGCTTCCCTAAAAAAACATTATCCCTTGGAAGTATCTACAGACTATATAAAAGGGGGAAATGATGCAGAGCAGCGTTACCGAGAACTTGCTTTAGGATTTTGTGACATTATTGACTTAGCGAATCTGCCAGAGTTGGATCGCCATATAGCTACCCAGAAACTTTTACTACGTCAGCTTTATGTTGCACTCCGCGTTCAAGTAGAAATTGCCTGTAAGGTTGAAGTTAATAAAACAGAAGTGGAGGCAATTGACAAGCGTCGTATTGCCTTACAGCGTAAAAGAGCAGGCTGGAGTATTGAAGACAGAGACGAAAAAGATAATAGAGGTCAGCGAGTTTCGATTGGAGAGAGGTTGGCTGAGGCTAGACGGTTAGTTGTGTTGGGAGATCCAGGAGCTGGAAAAACGACAATGCTTCGTTGGATGGCTACAGCTTACCTATTAAGGCTCAAGCAAGACCAAGATTGGAAGGATCTTCCTGATGTGTCTACACTTCCTAATGAGGATTGGCTACCAATTATTATTCGTTGTCGAGACCTTGATGAAACCAGCCTTAATGGTTCACTAGGTGATATCCTGAGTTACACCTTACGTAAAGCGGAGATGCGCGAGTCTGAATGCACTGCTTTGGGTGATACTTTAAGACAAAAACTTCAACAAGGTACAGCGTTATTACTTATAGATGGTTTGGATGAAATCACAGATCCACGTTTACGAGCTAGGTTCTGCGAACAAATTGAAAAGATTTGTGATGCTTATAAACAAGCTCCCATCATAGTTACCTCACGCATTGTTGGCTATCGGGAAATGGGCTACCGTATGGGACGACAGTTTGAACACGTGACGGTAGCAGAACTAACTAAAGAAGATAAAGACGACTTTGCTAGTCGCTGGTGTGATATTACCGAATCACCAGAGCGACGAGAAAGAGCAAAAATAGACTTGATAAAAGACATTCACAGTGCTGAACGTATTGAGCGTCTCACTGGTAATCCAATGCTGCTGACTACAATGGCATTGGTTAAGCGTAAAGTTGGTAAACTACCGACTCGTCGGCATAAGTTGTACGCGCAAGCTGTTGATGTGTTACTTAACTGGCGTTCTCAAGTAGACGACCCCATAGATGATGATGAAGCATTACCGCAATTAGAGTATATTGCTTATGCCATGTGTCATAGAGGAGTACAGCAACTTCGGAAAGATGAAGTTATAGAGTTATGTGAAAAATTTCGGGAAGAATATCCCAATCTTCATGAAGTCAAAAAACATACACCTAAAGAATTTCTGAATTTGTTGGAACGCCGCACAGGTATTTTAGTGGAAGCAGGGATTATGGCACATAATGGCAGAGACATCCCTGTATTTGAGTTTCGTCATCTCACTTTTCAAGAATACTTGGCAGGATTGGCACTTGTGCAAGGTCATTTTCCTAACCGCGATCGCTCTCTCAACCTTGCTGATTATGTAGCCCCACTTGCTGCCCAAATCCATGAAGTAGAATCTTCTGCTCCTTTCCGAAATAAGGAAGTAGTGGTAACTGAAAACTGGCGGGAAGCATTACGTCTTTGTGTAGCATCTTGTAATGATGATGATGTGGACGATGTTTTACGAGCCATCCTCAAACCGCTTGATGCAGAAGATTCTCCGACTACAGTCCGTCCTCGTGCAGTTTTGGCAACTCTTTGTTTAGCTGATGAGCCTAATGTTAGCGAACAAATAGCAATGAAGATATTACAAGAGTTTGTGAGGAATATTGGTGAGTCTGATGGCAATGCACCATTTTCGCAAACTAGTGTAGATATAGCTGTTAAGGAATTAGCTGAATCTCAATGGGCAGCAACACTACGTTTGCTCCTTCTTCAAGAATTTCAACAGAGAGAAGCAAAAGATCGGGGTAGTTGTGGTGAACTTTTGGGAATCATTGCCACAGAATCGATGTCAAACGATCCGGAGATTATCCATCAATATTATTTGAAACAAGTATCTTGTCTTAAGTTAAGTCAGGAGGAGTCGATAGAGGCATCTTTTGTCATTAAGCAAATATGTTGGAGGCGAATTATCTTCCCTCAAAGTCATCAATTGCTTTTTGAGGATGTACCTGGAATGGTAGATGTGTTACTAGAAATGCTTATGGGTAGCACCTCTACCTCTCATGCTGCTGCTGAAGCACTTCGCTATTAAATTTGAATTTCTCTCCTTTTAGAAAAGGTTGGCAACCATCCCGAAAAGAAAAAGAGCAGTTAATTTCTTTTG
>NZ_JAYGGZ010000006.1:0-175052 GCF_034931465.1 Anabaena sp. UHCC 0399
AGTTTTGCAGAAATGCAACAACTCAAAAATGTCTCTGTATCAATGGGTTTAATGTTGGAACAGTTTTAACCGAACAGTATTGGGGAGTAATCAGTGCTGAGTCATAATTCCAAGCTCTTAATATTACTCAGTAAACTGATAAACGTCCCGCTACCGCTAACACTACTCAGCACCCAGCACCCAGCACTCAGCACTCAGCACTCAGCACGAGCTAAACGCCCCGCTACCGCTAACAGCACTCAGCACTCAGCACTCAGCCCTGGCTTGTTTCCTGAATTTGCAGACGAACGGTGTGTTCAGTCGCGCCACTGAGTTGAACTTCCATAATTTCACCGCCTAGAGGTTCAATGCAATTGAGGAGCGATCGCAGGTTGGGTGTACTTGCACCAGTATCTACATATAACCTATCTGCTAAATTACCGATGCGTTTCCAGGTCATGTATAACTTCGCAATAGTTTGTTCTATCTGGGATGCTTGATTTACCAAATCAGCCGCTACACTCAAACAGCCGACTCTTTGCGCTTCTTCTAGGGCTGTTTCAATATCTACATCTTCTTGTGTCAAGGCTTGGACTTGGGCGGCGGATTTCAGGTATTTAGCTAACTGTCGTGCCTCTGTAGTTGCTTGTTTGAGAGTATCCACATCGGGATTAGCGGCTATTTCTTTCTGGATGAATTTTTGGTGTGATTCTGGCAGTTTTTCCATTTCCTTCACCAAAGGGGCAATGTAGCGTGGGGGAAGGGAATTTTCTGCGGCTTTTACCTTGACCTGTTCTGGTAATAAATCTGATGACATAGCAGTCCATTCGTCGGTGAGTTGACGAACTTCGCGCCTAGTGATGCGATCGCCTTTACTGGCTGCCTCACTTACCATCTGTTGCACTTCTGGGGAAGCTTTAGAGGTTTCCACAAAGGCGCGTTTGCTGAAGTTATTGACTGCACTGGGTGCAAGTTTGCCCTCTTCTAGCAGGGTATCAGCACTATTAGCCAGTTGAATCCAGGCATAGGCTTGACTTTTGCTAATTTCCCGTTGCTTAAGCCAGTTGAGAAAGCCAGCACCGCGTCCATCGCCGCCTTTTTTTTCTCTATCGCGGATTGCCCTTAAGATCCGTCCCCGCCAAATTTCAGTTTGCAAATCAAAGCGATCGCATACCTGCCAAGCTATATCCAACTGCTGTTGGAAATCTGACTCTGGAATCTGTTCATCTTCCGGATCTGGAAGTTCAAAAGTAAGATCCGCAGGCTGTTGCAAAGCCGCAGCGAGGTCATTGATATTATCCGTTGATTGCACAGTTGATAACTTATTAGTCTTAGCGATCGGCTTATTATTACACAATCTGGGGACGTAGCGTTTGTTGGCATTATCAAAGCGATGCCTAAGCCCTTCCATTCGCCATTGATCCCAAATGCTAGAATCACAGTATTAAAGACGCTTCCAGATGAGTCAGCATGGAAAAAATCGAACTACAACTCGACCAAAAAACCCTTGAAACAGCGATCGCTTTGGCAAAGTTAAGCCATTGTGACTTGTCGAAATTAGTTGCCTACGCAATTGATCAACTAGCACTGGTAGAAGCCAAAAAAGACCAATTGCGGGGATTATTTGCGGATGAGCCTGACTCAGTAGATGAGATGCTAGAAGAGGTAATGAAGGATCGAGTAGCACACCCATTACTCATGTCACCAGATAACTACCAAAAATTAATCAATCGACTGAACGAACTGGAGGATATGCTTTTAGGAAAAACGGCAGAAACTGCTCTGAGTCAATCAAAAATGGTTGGTACGGAGAATTTTACATCTGCACTGGAGTGTTTAGCTAATGCCGAAGCTTGATGGTTTAGCAACTGTTCTGGATTCTTTGAACGGTTTGCAGCCAAAAATAGCAGCACAGATTGCCAAAAAAGTCTTGGCTTTGAATGTTGATCCTTTACCTGCTGATAGTGAGCAGTTATCAGGCTATCAAGGTTATTACCGAGTTGATAGTGGCGACTATCGGAATTGTTTATCGGTTTTTTCCTGAAGAAGATTTAGTAGAAGTAATTTTGGTTGGCAAACGCAATGATGATGAAGTGTACAAAAGATTAAAGCGTTTGTTGGGATAAAGAACATAACCACTCTTGGCTAGCACAGGGCAAAATAAAGACAGTAAGAGCGATGTAAAGCGCGATCCTGCCAATGAGTTACTGTCTTAATCCCCATTGTCCCCATTCAGAAAATCCCCATGATGTCAAGTTTTGCTTGAGTTGTGGTTCTAAATTACTGCTCAAAGAACGCTATCGTGCTATCAAACCCATTGGACAAGGTGGTTTTGGCAGGACTTTCTTAGCTGTGGATGAAGATAAACCCTCCAAGCCGCGCTGTGTAATTAAGCAATTTTACCCCCAAGCCCAAGGCACGAACACAGTCCAAAAGGCGGTGGAGTTATTTACCCAAGAAGCCGTGCAATTAGATGAATTGGGTAAGCATCCACAAATTCCCGAACTTTTGGCATATTTCACCCAAGACGATCGCCAATATTTAGTACAAGAATTTATTGACGGGCTAAACTTAGCGCAGGAACTAGCACATAAAGGTACTTTCAATGAAAAGCGAATTATTCAATTATTAAATGACTTATTGCCCGTATTGCAATTTTGCCATGCTAGAGAAGTGATTCACAGAGATATTAAACCAGAAAATATTATTTTACGTGGTAGTGATAACAAATTAGTTATAGTTGATTTTGGTGCTTCTAAATCTGTAACTGGCACTGCTTTAAATAGAACTGGAACTAGTATTGGTAGCCCTGAATATGTTGCGCCAGAGCAAATTAGAGGACGGGCTATTTTTGCCAGTGATATTTATAGTTTAGGGGTGACTTGTATTAATTTATTAACGGGGCGATCGCCTTTTGATTCCTATGACACTAATAACGACACTTGGGTTTGGCAGCAATACTTAAAAACGCCTGTTAGTAATCATCTAACTGGAATTATCAACAAGATGCTAGAAAGCATTCCCGTTAGACGCTATCAAACGGCAGATGAAGTTTTGCAAGCTTTAAATCAACAATCTGCTGTAGCAGTAACACCAGTAACACCAGCAAAACCAATTTATCAAGCACCGCCAACTTCGCCGCCAACTTTTATTAGTCCAACACCCAGTCAAGTTGAATTAGAACTAGAGGAATTAAAAACGCAATTTTTAGGTAGTGGAAAGCCTCAACCAAAAAAAATACAGCCTCCAAATTCAAACCCTCAGTCTGCTAGTAAAAGTGAACTAGATTTAGAACTAGAGGAATTAAAAGCTAAATATCTTGGGAACAATAACACACCAAATCCATGAGCAAGCTAGATTTGAACCTCACACGAATGAGAGTCGTGTGATTCCTGCTTCAAGTTTAACAAGTTTAGTGGATGATAGTATCATAAAGTGATACTATATAATGGAACTTAACAGTAAGCATCAAAAAACGCTGGATGACATTTTTGGAAATCCCGTTAGATCCAATATTCCTTGGAGTGATATTGAATCTATGCTAATTGCACTAGGTGCGGAAGTGTCAGAAGGAAGGGGGTCAAGAGTGAGAATAGCTCTTAATGGCGTAAAGGCAACTTTTCACAGGCCACACCCGGAAAAAGAAACTAATAAAGGTGCTGTTAAATCTATGCGCCGCTTCTTAACAGAGTCCAGGGTTAAAGAAGACATGGACACGGGAGAACTTAGTGACAATGAAATATAAAGGATATGAAGCTGTTGTGGAATTTGACGATGAAGCTGAGATTTTTCATGGCGAAGTAGTCAACCTGCGGGATGTGATTACATTTGAGGGTGACAGTGTCAAAGAGCTAAGGCAAGCTTTCCACGACTCAGTTGATGATTATTTAGAATTTTGCCAAAAACGTGGCGAAGAACCTGAAAAACCATTTTCAGGTAAGCTTATGCTCAGAATTAACCCTGAATTACATAAAACAATTGCTATCAAAGCAAAGAAAGAGGGTCAAAGCCTTAATTCTTGGATAGAAAAATGTTTGTGTATGTATGCACCCTAGCGTCCATTATCAAGGTTTTGTTGGGTGGCTCTGTGCGTAGACTTAGGCTGTCAATCAATCCAAGCTAATATTCTGGTTAGGATAAAGGTATCGATTGATACTGGGCATAAAAAAATGGCTCTAATATTTAGAGCCACTGATAAATAAATTGAGAATTTAGAAGATTACAAACTTATTTCTTCGCTTCAGCGATGGGAACCCATTCTGTGTGGAATGAACCAGCTTTATCAGTACGCAGGTAGGTGTGCGCGCCGAAGTAGTCGCGTTGTGCTTGGGTGAGGTTTTGGGGTAGGCGATCGCGGCGATAGCTGTCAAAATAATCCAAGGATGCGCTAAATGCAGGCACAGGAATACCGAGTTTGGCAGCTGTGATAATCACTTCCCGCCAAGCTGCTTGTCTGTCGAGAATTGTTTGTTTAAATTCAGGCGCAAGTAGCAAGTTAGGTAATGCAGGATTTTCGTTAAATGCCTTCTTAATCTTATTCAAGAAGCCAGCGCGAATAATACAACCACCTTTCCAAATCCGCGCCATTTCACTCAGATTCAAATTCCAGTTAAATGTTGCTGATGCTGTAGATAGCAATGCCATCCCTTGAGCATAAGAGCAAATCTTGGAACAGTACAGAGCATCCCGTACCTTGTTGATAAACTCCTTGGTAGAGCCGTCATACTTACCACTAGGGCCTGTAAGCTGCTTAGATGCGGCAATCCGTTCATCGCGAATGGAAGAGATAATCCGAGCATTTACAGCTGCTGTGATGGTGGGAATAGAAACACCCAATTCCAAAGCAGTTTGTACAGTCCAGCGTCCAGTTCCCTTTTGACCTGCTGCGTCAACAATCAAATCAACTAGAGGTAACTTGGTTTCTGGGTCAACGTAGGGGAAGATATTGGCTGTGATCTCAATCAAGAAAGAATTGAGTTCGTCGGTGGTGTTCCACTCTGTGAATACCTCGTGTAGCTGTTTTGCGTCTAACCCACCAGCATTCTTCAGCAAGTCGTAGGCTTCTGCAATTAACTGCATATCGCCGTACTCAATACCATTGTGTACCATTTTGACATAGTGACCAGCACCACCAGGGCCAACGTAGGTTACACAAGGGCCATCATCGACTTGAGCCGCAATCTTGTTAAAAATTGGGGACAGATACTCGTAAGAGCTTTGTGTACCACCAGGCATCAGTGAGGGTCCATTCAGCGCACCTTCTTCACCACCACTGACACCCATACCGAGAAATCGTAAACCAAGGGGTTCTAATTCTTGAGTGCGTCGTTGGGTATCTTCATACCAAGAGTTACCACCGTCGATAATGATATCGCCTTCATCTAGCAGGGGTTTGAGCTGCTGAATTACCGCATCAACGGGTTTACCAGCTTGTACCATGACAAGAATTTTGCGGGGACGTTCCAGTGCGGCAACGAATTCTTCTAAGGTAAAAGCGGCTTTAACGTTGCGGCCTCCGGCACGCTGTGCCATGAAAGCATCGGTTTTTTCTCTGGAGCGATTGTAAACTGCAATTGGAAAGCCATTACGCTCAACGTTTAGAGCGATGTTCTCGCCCATAACGGCTAAACCAATCACACCAAAGCTTTGTAGTGTCATAAACTATGTTTGGCTAACTCTTGCAGGTTCTTTCATCTTTAAGGGTAGTCTGAGTTTTTCTCTTCTCCCCTAAAGAAGACATTAAGAGTTAATCTAAACAATAAAAGCTCACTGTTAACACCGTTCAATAGTTTTAATTTGTATCTAAATCTACAATTAACTTGTAAAATTTGCGAAATTAGGGACTGGAGATTAGGGACTAGGGACTAGGAAAACGAGGAAGTAAGACGGTAAAAGGCAAAAGAATCTTTTGACTTTAATTTATGCCCAATGCCCCATACCCAGTAACCAATCCCCAGTCCCCAGTACCCAGTCCCTCATAAAAGGAGTAACCAAAAAATGCTGGCAAATGTCCTAGCTTTGGTGGTCGGGCTTGGTAGTTTAGCTATCTACTTATCAGCTTTCTTTTTTCCAGAAATCCACCGCAAGAATGATTTTATTTGGAGTGGTGTAGGACTTTTCTATGCTCTAGTTTTATGGGTGTTTGCCCCGCGCATTTCTGGTGGGCTTTTATTGGGTCATGTGGCTAGTGTGGCTCTTTTGGTTTGGTTTGGCTGGCAAACTCTCTCGTTACGTCGCCAGTTGACTCCACTGCTACAGCAAACTCCAGTACCTAGTTCTGAGGTGGTGAAAACTACATTGCAAGAACAGGCAAATAAGTTGTCTTTACCGCAGCGTTTGACTCAATTGCAGCAAGGTATAGGCGGTATTTTCGGCGGATTGAAAAACAAAGTCCAACAGCCGTCTAGTCCGAAAACCACAACACCCCAACCACAGACGACAGAACCGCCTGCTGTGGTAATTATCGACAAAACAGAAACACCAGTCCAAGAGTCTGTTACTACTGAATCTGAATCTGAGTCCCCAACTGTTGCACCAGAACAGCCAACAGAGACATCTGTCATTACTGAAACCGAACCTCAAGCAGCAACTGTGCCAGAAGTCATTCCACCCCATCCTCCATCCCCTGAACTGGTGGAAGCCGCTCAAGCACATGATGAGACTGAGGCGAAAACACCAATCCCTGTGGAAGAAATTGCCCCAGATGCGGTGTTAGCTCCCCCAGCAGAAGCACCACCGGGGGCAGTACCGCCAGATAATCAGGTTGGTTGAATAGAGTTAAACCCAGCATTAATCTAGATGTTGGGTTTTATTTGCTCATGGCTGGAGTTGCGATGGCGTAACCGCCCAGCGTAGCTGATCGCCTAATATTTAAATAAATTAGGACTTACGCACAAATTACAGAATAAAGAACCACAGAGACGCAGAGAACACAGAGAAATAAGGGTTTGAGAGAGTTTTTGCGTAATTCCTGTAAATATTGAAAATTTTCGTCACAGACGCATACTTATGTTGTTGCCACTGGTGGCGCACCACTAGAAATGGAATTTGTGGTTCAAATTCCTTTCCAGCAGCTAATCTCGTCAATTCAACCTATTCGCTTATTTCCCGCATAAATGACAGGGGCTTGACGCATCACGTCTTGTAACAAGCCATACTCCAAGCCCTCAACAACGGCTTGATAGGAGGCCGCCAAAATATTTGTCGAAACTCCTATAGTCGTCCAGCGTTGAGAACCATTACCAGATTCCACTAGAACACGAGTTTTTGATGCTGTTCCTCGATGTCCATTGAGAATCCGCACTTTGTAATCTGTTAGCTCAAAATTAGCAATTTGCGGATAGAAATTCATCAAAGCTTTGCGTAAAGCTGCATCTAACGCTGCGACAGGCCCGTTTCCTTCGGCGGCTTCTAGTTTATTTTCACCATTCACAGCTAATTTCACTGTAGCGAGAGCGTTACTAGCTTCGTTCCCCTCCACTAAGTCACAGTGGACTTGGAAACCCTTAATTTCAAAAAATTTCTGGCGATCGCCTAAAGCTTCGTACACTAATAGAGCAAAACTAGCCTCTGCTGCCTCAAATTGATATCCTTCACTTTCCAATTCTTTGAGACGCTGGAGAATTTGCCTAGCCTCTGGGGATTGCTTGTCAAGTTCGATGCCCAAAGTACGAGCCTTAGCTAACACATTGCTGATACCCGATTGTTCAGAAATCACAATGCGCCGACGATTCCCTACCTGTTCCGGCTGAATATGTTCGTAAGTAAGCGGATTCCGTTCCACAGCCGAGACATGAATACCACCTTTATGGGCAAAAGCCGAACGTCCTACAAAGGGCGCGTGTTCATCGGGGGCTAAGTTAACTACTTCACTGACAAAACGACTAGCTTCTGCAAGTTGATGCAGCTGGTGTTCAGGGATACAACTGTAACCCAGTTTCAGCTGTAAATTAGGAATAAGTGAACATAGGTTAGCATTGCCACATCGTTCACCGTAACCGTTAATTGTACCTTGTACCATTGTTGCCCCTGCCATAACTGCTGCCAGGGCATTGGCGATCGCTGTATCTGAATCATTATGAGTATGAATACCGATTTGGGGAATTGGGGATTGGTGATGAAGTAGTGCTGAGTCCTGAGTGCTGAGTTTTGAGTGAGATTCCCCACTCGTAACTCGGTACTCAGAACTCAGCACTGAATTAACCACATCTTGCACAACTTGACTAACCTCATGAGGTAAAGTCCCGCCATTAGTATCACAGAGGACTAACCATTCAGCACCAGCTGTCATTGCTGCCTCTAATGTCTGTAAAGCATACTCTTGATTATGCTTGTAACCATCAAACCAGTGTTCAGCATCGTAAATCACCCGTCGCCCTTGAGCGCGGAAAAACTCGATAGTATCGCGGATCATCGCCAGATTTTCTTCTAAAGTCGTTTTTAGACCTGATGTGACGTGTAAATCCCACGATTTGCCGAAAATTGTGACCCAGCGAGTCCCCGCAGTCAGAATGGCTTGCAACATTGGTTCATCGGCGGCAGTAGTATGAGGACGACGAGTTGAACAAAATGCCACAATTTCTGATTGTTTAAGCGGATTCTCTTGGAGTTGCCAGAAAAATTTAACATCCTTAGGGTTAGCCCCAGGCCAACCACCTTCAATAAACGGAACTCCTAATTGGTCAAGTCTATAAGCAATACGTAGCTTGTCTTCTATGGAAACTGATAACCCTTCGCGCTGAGTGCCATCCCGTAGCGTGGTGTCATAAAGCCAAATATGGGGTGAGGGATTTGTGGTCATAAGACTAATACTGGTGGATACAACTTTAAAGGCAATGTGCAAAGATACAACAAAAAGTCTATTTGGTTATTAGAATATGCCTAGGGTACTAGCTCAGGGTAGGACAATTGAGTGTAATAGCGGAGCTAATTTACGCGAAATTCTGCTAAAAAATGGTATTGACCTCTACAATGGCGGTGCTAGGCTAATAAACTGTCGAGGAATTGGTAGTTGTGGAACCTGTGCGGTCAAAGTAGAAGGTGAGGTGTCAGTAGCGAATTGGCGTGATCAAACGCGGCGTTCGCTTCCTCCCCATTCTCCTACAAAAGACCTGCGTTTAGCCTGTCAGACTCAAGTACTAGGCGATGTAAAAGTAACTAAATTTGACGGATTTTGGGGTCAAGGTTCTCAAATCGTGTGGCAAACAGAAGGTTAGGTAAAAAAGGAGAAAATCAAGATGGGCAGATGGACACCGCTAGTTTTGATGGCTGGAGGCTTGGCGATTTTAATGGGTACATTGCTAGGCATTAACTTTCCTATGGGTGAAGGACAAAAAGTTAGTAGCAATACCCCAGGTGATAAAGCCTCAAAAGTTCTACCAGCCAACATTAATGTTAATAGCTCCGCACCAAATAAAAGTGGAAGTAATACTACTACATCTGAAAACAGAAATAATGTAGCCCAAGAAGATTTCAACACAAATGACAATGCTAGTGACAATGCTAGTGAAGAGAGAGGCAATGTTACCCAAGAGGATCGGCGATCTACAAGCCGGACAAGCGTAGCTCAAAGCAACGCTACCAACGAATCATTTTCCTCTTCTGACGATAACAATACTTCAGAAAATACTTCATCCAGTAACACAAATCGAGAACCTATTCGCGCTTTGTGGTAATTGGGGATTGGGGATTGGGGATTGGGGATTGGGTATTGGGGTAAAAACTTCTCTTCTCCCTTGTATCCCCTACTCCACTATGCGGGAACGGCAAAGCTGAACGGCTCTTCTGCTTTTGCAAGTTATGATTCATTAGTTATGTAGTAATAGTAAATAGCTGATGATCAATGACTAATGACTAATGACTAGTAAGATTTTAATTATTGGTGGCGGCGTTATTGGTTTGGCGATCGCCGTTGAGTTGAAGTTGCGCGGGGCAAAGAATGTCACCGTGCTTTGTCGTGATTTTCAAGCTGCTGCTTCCCACGCCGCCGCCGGGATGTTAGCCCCAGATGCAGAGCAAATCACCGATGAGTCTATGAAGTCTCTGTGTAGGCGATCGCGCTCATTATATCCAGACTGGACGCAAAAACTAGAAGATTTAACAGGTTTAAATACTGGTTACTGGGCTTGTGGGATTTTAGCCCCGGTTTATGAACAGCAGGGGGCTAGGGGAGCAGAGGCGCAGGGGCGGAAGGAAAATTCGCCTGCATACTGGTTAGACCAAACTGCTATCCATCAATATCAGCCAGGATTGGGAACAGATGTAGTTGGCGGTTGGTGGTATCCAGAGGATGCCCAAGTTGATAATCGGGCTTTAGTTCGTGTATTGCGGGCGGCGGCTGAGTCTTTGGGTGTGGAACTCAAGGATGGTATTGCAGTCGAAGCCTTCCTACAGCAACAGGGACAGGTTGTAGGTGTTCAAAGCAACACAGGAGTAATTCGCGCTGACCATTATGTTTTGGCTACGGGTGCTTGGGCAAATGAATTAATACCATTGCCCGTATTTCCCCGCAAAGGGCAAATGTTGAGTGTAAGAATCCCTGAGTTTGTCCCAGAATTGCCCTTAAAGCGGGTGTTATTTGGAGAGAATACTTACATCGTACCCAGGCGTAATCGTTCTATTATTATTGGAGCAACTAGCGAAGATGTGGGATTTACTCCCCATAACACCCCGGCTGGCATTCAAAAGTTACTCCAAGGAGCAATTCGCTTATATCCGCAATTACAGGACTATCCGATTCAAGAATTTTGGTGGGGATTTCGCCCCGAAACGCCTGATGAATCTCCCCTCTTAGGAACTAGCCACTGTGCAAATCTCACCTTGGCTACAGGTCATTACCGCAACGGTATCTTACTTGCACCCATCACCGCCCAACTCATTGCTGATTTAGTCTGGGAACAAAAATCTGACCCTCTCCTGAACCATTTCCACTATTCACGCTGTCAAAAACAGCCATCTACCCCTACAACAATGCGTATCCACCCCCCAATCCTCACTCCCCAATTCTCACTCCCCACTCAGGACTCAGGACTCAGCACTCACTCAGCACTCACTCAAGACTCAGCACTCATAATTGCTGGCAAAACCTTCCATTCCCGCTTGATGACCGGCACAGGCAAGTATCGCAGCATTGAAGATATGCAGCAAAGTGTAGAGGCTAGCGGTTGCCAAATAGTCACTGTAGCAGTGCGCCGGGTACAAACTAAAGCACCGGGACATGAAGGTTTGGCAGAAGCATTAGATTGGTCAAAAATCTGGATGTTGCCGAATACAGCAGGTTGTCAAACCGCAGAAGAAGCAATTCGGGTGGCGCGTTTGGGGCGAGAAATGGCAAAACTATTGGGACAGGAAGATAATAATTTTGTCAAGTTAGAAGTCATCCCAGATCCAAAATATTTACTACCTGATCCAATTGGCACACTCCAAGCCGCCGAACAACTGGTAAAAGAAGGTTTTGCGGTGTTGCCTTATATTAACGCTGACCCCATGCTAGCCAAACGCTTAGAAGAGGCAGGCTGTGCGACTGTCATGCCTTTAGCCTCTCCCATTGGTTCGGGACAAGGATTAAAAACAACCGCGAATATTCAGATTATTATTGAAAATGCCAAAATACCTGTAGTTGTAGACGCTGGTATTGGCGCACCCTCAGAAGCGGCGCAAGCAATGGAATTAGGGGCAGATGCTTTGTTAATTAATAGTGCGATCGCATTAGCTCAAAATCCCGTAGCAATGGCACGCGCCATGAATTTAGCTGCGATCGCCGGTCGTCTCGCCTACATCGCTGGACGAATGCCCATTAAAAATTATGCCAGTGCTAGTTCTCCTCTGACTGGGACAGTTAGTTAGGGATAGGTGACAGGGGACAGGTGACAGGGGACAGGGGACAGGGGAGACAAGAAATAATTTTTTGACTTTTGACTTTTTTCTGCCCCATGTAAAGATTTATATCTGATTCGATGAGCATTAGATATATATCTTTATAAAATTAGATAAAAGTTTTAGCGCAAGGAAATCATTCATGCCCTATACCAACGAAGAAGGCGGACTTTTAAATAATTTTGCCCAAGAGCCAAAGGTTTATCAAGCAGAACCTCCTACAGCCACACAGAAGCGAAACTACATCATTTTAGGATCTGCTGCCGCGATTTTGGTTGGTGGTTTAATTTTTGTCGCCTTCTCTGTTTCTCATGTCAGTTGAAAAGACAAAATTTGATTGAAAACTTGTCTTTTGTCTCTATTTCAGGTTTCTTTCTCTAGAAGCCTGCTTTTTTATTTTTTGTTAAGATTGTTTTCTTTATAGTAAATAACTATTTTATACAAGTAAATTCATAAAAACTTAACAAATCAAGATAAAAAGTAGAAAATTTAGTATATTTTTATCCTGATTGTCGTAATATCCACTTGTTCATAGTCATAGTTTAGACATTAATACTGCTTTGATGCACCCTGTAGAGAGTTTAAACTAATTTTGGTTGTACCTTGGCCATTGAGCTTTCATGAGCGTGAATGATACTGCACACTCCGATAATTCTGCTTGGAATCGGCAAGTATATCATCGCCTAAAACTTGCCCTGAGTCTTGGTTTACGGCGACAGATTTTCTTGGCTGTATGTGATGATTTACACTTACGAAATCAAGTAGCTGCCCGATTGCATTCTACTTTGGCTTATCCAGTGGGGCAAGTTCTATATCAGCCAGCTGATGGACAGGAAAGCAGCACACCGGCTTATCCTCGATTAGTTACATTGCGCTTAAATTTAAATGAGCCAAATCCTATAGAACAAATTAATCAATGGCTGCATGATTATCCACCACCCGTAGTAGGCGCATCGAAGGATGCTCCAGGAAGGCCTTTACCAATACCGACATTTCAAATTGTGGGTGTGGAACAGTTGACTAAACAATCAGTGGCGAGTCAACGGTTATTTTTACATTTTTTACGCTTAAGCGAAGAGTATTTTTCTGCTCAGGAATCGAGCCGATTTTTAGAATCTAGTGTGCTGTTGTGGGTATCGCGTCCTTGGTTATCCGCTATTCAACAGTCAGCACCACAGTTTTGGCGTTGGCGGACTGGTGTGTTTGTATTTGCAGGAGAACCCACACCCACAACACAAAATACATCTCATCCAGAACGTTTTCCCAGTTCTAAGAGTTTCAACTTAGAAAAACTGGAAAAATCTATCTTAGATGATTTAGCTATAGAAAAAGAAGTTACAACTACAGTCGGAACAGAACTTGAGTTTAGGGAGGGTCTGGACTTCCCAGGACAAACACTAGCTAATCACGCAAATTTAAAAGATGATTCTTCCGACTCAATTGTCCAAGAATTAACTAATCAGCAAAAACAACCAGAAATTAGGTCTAATCAAGTTGATAACTCATCACTATCGGCATTGTCTCATGTGAGTCAAGAGTTGATAGACCTAGTATTAGCAACAATTAAAACAATAACAAATCTAGAGAGTGAAGATGAGTGGCAAGTAAAAAAACTGCTTTTGGAGATTGAAAAACTACACTCACAAAAAGCTTCTGGGGAAATGCTAGCGGCTGCTTATCACCAATTGGGTAATCTTTATCGCTTGCATATTGAGCAGGGACAGCCAACTTTAGAGAACTTAATGGTGGCAATTATTGCTTATCAAGAGGCAATTACTTACGATGAAAATTCGCCACAGATGCCAGATACTTTAAATGATTTAGGTACACTCTATTGGATGTTGTCTCGCACGCCACCCAATGTAGAAGAGGGGAAAACTTATATAGAACAGGGGATTGAATTTTATCAATTGGCTTTGAAAATGATTTCCCCAGAGACGCATTTAGATACTTATGCACGGATACAAAATAATTTGGGGACAGCCTATGGTGATTTAGCAAAGTTTGCTAGTCCGGCGGAAAATTGGCAAGAAGCAGTTGTAGCTTATGGTGAAGCTTTGCGTTACAGAATGGTAGAATCAGATCCTTTAAAGTATGCGGCTTGTCAGAATAATTTAGGTACTGCTTACTGGCATTTAGCACAATACAATCAACCAGTTGTACATTTAAAGAAAGCGATCGCAGCTTATCAAGAAGCACTGGCTCTTTACAATCCTCAAGCCGAACCGCTTAAGTATGGAATGATTCAAAATAACATTGGTACAGCCTACTGGAATTTGGCTCAGTATGAACAACCAGGGGAAAATCTCCAGTTGGCGATTGATGTTTACGGTGAAGCGTTAAAATATCGGACTCCGGCTCATGTTCCTAGTGCTTGTGCTGCGACACAAAATAATCTGGGTACGGCTTATTGGCATTTGGCGAACTTTGCTCAGACTCCTAAAGAAGCAAGGCAAAAGTTACTGCAACTATGTATTCATGCTTATGAGGAAGCCGTTGCTTTAGCTAATTCTCTCGGTAGTGCGGCTTTAAGTTTTGATTTATTTGCTACTCACAATAATCTGGGACTTGCCCATTATCAGTTAGTTACTGATAATACTTTTAATGGGGATAAAGCAGTGCGATCGCAACATCTAGAAGCTTCATTAGATAATCATTTGCTAGCCTTAAATGGTTTGAGCAAACAACCGGAAGCTTATCAAACGACTTTCGCTTATGTGGTGAAAACAGTCCGTGCTTTTCACAATGAATTAGGTATCCAAGGACAAAATTTGGCTTTATCTAAAGTCCCTGGACATTTGCTAGCAGAAATTTTACCGAAGTTGTAGTGATCACTCGTCTCAATCGCAGCAAAAAACCCCGGCGAAACTAACCGAGGTTGATAGGAGAAGTCCGAATTACGATGAGATACAGCGATACCGAAATCTAAAAATCTTAGTTAATGCCCAAAGCAACCAAAACTAAAGTTGTGACGAGCAATGTAGCAAACGCAGCCTGCAACACATATTGACGTTGTTGCTCTTGGTTGGGGTAGGTAGCGTAATACATCTTGGGTTCTGTTGCGTAGTTATTTAAAATGCCGCTTTCGTTAACGGTGGTGTACATAACGTTTTCCTGTATTTGTTACTTTATGTAAACTAATTTAACAATATTGTTACAAAATGTCAATAGGACTTGACAAAAAATAGTAGATGACTGTAATCAGAACTACTTATCTTGGGGTATTTTATGAGAGGAAAAAAGCGATCGCATAACCGCCCAGCGTATCTGAACCCCTACTGTGGGCGGGTTCGCCATCGCACTCCGCGCAGTGTTAGAGGCGATCGCAGGTTGGCATATAGCTTTTTTGCACACATTTACCGATACTTGAAGCAAGTGCTAATTAACAAACTGCTATTAACCGATGTTCTTCGCTGAAAGCGCGGATGGGTAGGTGTTAAAAATTCAATTGGCAAAATAATGGCTGAATTCCCCTCAGTACAATACTTTGAAGCAATACTAATCACTTAAACACCCGCGCGTCTTATCTGGACTGGATTTCAGCCATTTGTACCCAATTTCAATAATATGGTTTATGCTATGATTGTCTCATTCGCGCATCCGAACCTTGAAAATCTAATACAGAGCGGGTTTTCAGCTACCGCTATTGCAATTTCACTAACTCCCTATCAGGGATTGAAACAATTTATACTATTTTAATAATGAATTATCAGTTAGAAATTGCAATTTCACTAACTCCCTATCAGGGATTGAAACAGAGCGAGAATATAAAACAGAATTGCGGCGGATTATTGCAATTTCACTAACTCCCTATCAGGGATTGAAACTTCTTAAAACCAGTTTGAAAAGGTTCTCTATCGTAATTGCAATTTCACTAACTCCCTATCAGGGATTGAAACTAGGCAGGGTATCCCTGATTATGTTGTGACTTTTCATTGCAATTTCACTAACTCCCTATCAGGGATTGAAACTTTGAAAAATTCACTTAGCTCCCCGGACGAGTTAAATTGCAATTTCACTAACTCCCTATCAGGGATTGAAACCCTTTATAGGAAGCTTTTTGTACATGGAATATTTATTGCAATTTCACTAACTCCCTATCAGGGATTGAAACTTATTGAGAATAGCAAAAATAAAACGTGGAAACCAATTGCAATTTCACTAACTCCCTATCAGGGATTGAAACTAGCTTTACCGTCGATCATTCCCATAGCTTGGCGAATATTGCAATTTCACTAACTCCCTATCAGGGATTGAAACGGAAACTCTTCCTCTTACAAAATAGGCGCGCTCCGTAATTGCAATTTCACTAACTCCCTATCAGGGATTGAAACCTTGGTATTCAGCGATCGCCTGTTCATCCATGTTTAATTGCAATTTCACTAACTCCCTATCAGGGATTGAAACTAGCTGCTTCTAGTTTATCGGCAGGTTATCAAGAATTGATTGCAATTTCACTAACTCCCTATCAGGGATTGAAACTTTTCATTAAGCGATCGCCTCCTCTGCTACAACTACATTGCAATTTCACTAACTCCCTATCAGGGATTGAAACGTAAAGACTACAGGCAATCAAAGTATTGCGGGGAACAAAATTGCAATTTCACTAACTCCCTATCAGGGATTGAAACAAGAACTCCCTCTTCAAGTTCGGAACTTCAGCGAAATTGCAATTTCACTAACTCCCTATCAGGGATTGAAACGAGTGGGTTGAGGATTTCCGATGTACTCTGCTCATTGCAATTTCACTAACTCCCTATCAGGGATTGAAACTATTTGGTCGAACTCAAAACCGATTAAGTGCGGAAGCGACAATTGCAATTTCACTAACTCCCTATCAGGGATTGAAACAGCCGAGAAAATTCGCAACACTGTGCTGAGTGGATTTATTGCAATTTCACTAACTCCCTATCAGGGATTGAAACAGTGTTACATACCTTGCAAGGGATAACGGTATATATTGCAATTTCACTAACTCCCTATCAGGGATTGAAACGATAACTGGGACATTTGGGAATCGCTGCTTTAAAACTGATTGCAATTTCACTAACTCCCTATCAGGGATTGAAACTTTAAGAGAGAGATAGCACCTACTACTCCCCAATTATTGCAATTTCACTAACTCCCTATTAATCCAGCTTTTCGGTTTATTCAGCAAGCCCTATTTAGAGTAATTTAAGTCCACGTTGGTAAATTTCACGCGCATAGTCTGTCCACATTCCTTGTCCCCAATAGCGGAAGCAACTTGTTTGTAGTAAAAGATTGTGTACTAGTGCTTGGCGATATTCAGATGTTTTTGTAATAGATTTTTCTGAATTATTCAGTAGTAAATTATCAAACTTTTGATGAAATAAACTGCTTAATTCATACATGGGAGACAAGACATTTTCGTATCCTTTTACCCAACTAATATGATTCGTCCAAGATGCTCCATCCATGTGAAAATGTGGGTTAATTTGTTTTAATTCTTGGATAGCATTTTCTACAGCTTCAGTTTGACAATTTTCTGGGTTGACTCTTTGCCATATTTGGTGTTGTCCTACTGGTTGACACTCAGGAAAGTCTTCTGATTTACAACCAGCATCGGCGATTAATTCTAAATATTCTGTACCACACACTCCCACAGTTCCCGATTTACCGCCGCCGTTATTTACCATATCCCCCCAAGCTTGTTTAAAAGCACTGGGAAATTCATTCATCATTACGCCGCCGTTTTCACCATCACCAATTTGACTCACTATTGGTGGTATCGATACGTTTCCTAATTTTTGTGGAGATAGGGTTTTGGCTTCATAATAAGGTTGCATCTGAGCGACTAATTTTGTATCTGAACCTTGGGTTTTAATTAAGGCAGTAATACTAATAGTTTCGCCTTGGGAATTACGAGCAACTAAACGATGTGGTAAATGTTTATGAGTTAAAGAGTGACCATCAATTGTTTCTACAGAATGTTCTTGCACAAGTAGCCAACGATAGCCACATTCTTTGAGTGCTTTGATAAATGCAAATAAAGTATCTGGGTGATTTGGTAAGTGCATTTCTGGCGGAGAAAATCCTTTGACTCGCGCCAATGCTTCCCAGCCAAAAATTGCTGCAAAATGCTGTTGCCATGCCAATATATGCAATTTAATATCTGGGATGGGAGTAGATGGTATAACAGCATGACCCCACATTGTCCCCAGCCATTCTACATAGGGTTGATAGGTGCGATCGCAAGTAATGCGCTTGAGGTTGTCTATAATATCGTTGCGTCCCATTTGGCTGAGTCCCCATAGCAGATTACCAGAGTAATCGAGCATGACACGGGGATTGCAACCTTGGTTTACCAGTTCGGGAATGAAATCCCCCATGCGGCTGTAGCAATAAGCAAAAGGTGCGGCGTTGTGGTTGTCCCCTTCCTGGGGATGTTCAAACATATATTGCAGATTATTGATGAGTTTACCATCATGACCAGCCGGGATCGTCGGTTGGTGCATATGTAAGGCGATCGCAAATACTGCATTGATATTTTCTAATTTGAGGTTGGTTGTTGGTAAAAATACAGGCGCATCATGGTTAACAACTCTTGTTACCTCTGCTTCCCAGCCGGAAATGTTCGGTAAGTCATCAATCTTTTCTGATGGAAGGGTGGTAGGAAAATCCAGCATAGCTGATGACTCCGAAACAAAGAATACCTAATTATCTAACTGTGAGCCAATTTTGGATAGGCGTGATACCAAATTGGCGAATTAATTTTTTCACGCAGAGGCGCAGAGGCGCAGAGAGGATGAGAGGATGAGAGTTGACCTCATAACTTCCGTGGAGATACGAAAGCTAGCATATTTCTGGAAAAGAGGAAATCACTAAAACGCTGGATTCTGGTGAATAAGCTGGGTTTTGCTGGTGTTTGTGGTTTTGGTGGTGCGGCGATTTTTAAAATTAACTCCAGCAACCAGGGTGCTAAACGTTGACACCACACAGCTAGATGACTTTGCCATCCTACTAGAATTTCTGGAGCATCTTTTTCTAGTCCTATGACCAGTGCTTTGGCTACTTGCTGCGGAGTCATGGGGATCACCCAGCGAAATAGTTGCAAGTCGCGCACCATGTCTGTGTCGGTGAGGGTGGGTAATAAGGCTTTTACTTGGATGTTGTACTCTGCTAGTTCTTGGCGCAAAGCTTGGGTAAAGCCTAAAATGGCAAACTTTGTAGCTGAATAGGTGGCCATTGTCGGTGCAGCGACTTTCCCCATTAAGCTGGAAACATTGATAATTGTCCCCTGTCTTTGGCTAACCATGCGTTTGGCTATGAGACTGGTGAGGGTATACATACCCAATAGATTCACAGAGAGTTCTTCTTGCACTTGGGGGAGTTTGGAACGCAAAAAGGAGTTTTGGTAAGCTACCCCTGCACAGTTAACCAGTAGGTGAATAGGGCCGTCATTGCGCCAAATCTGTGCAATAGCGATATTTACCTCTGTTGCTTGTGTTAAATCAATTGCCAAGATTGTAGCTTGAACACCCATTGCCTCGATTTCTTGGGCTAATTCGCTTAACTTGTAGCGATCGCGTGCTACTAAAATTAATCGTTGTATTCCTTGTTCTGCTAATTCTATAGCGATCGCTCGCCCAATCCCACGGGAAGCCCCTGTAATTAGAGCAACTTTGCCTTGAATATTCATGGATTTTTACCTCCAAATTCTGATTCTTACCCCAGTTCGTCATTAATCAATCAGCACAAACCTCAACACCAGGGAAGACAAATAATTACTTGAATGTCCAGTCAGAACACCAATTAGCCTGTAGCAACGACATATTTTGGGCTTAATCTGCATTATTCATAGATTGCAGATTGCAGATTACAAATCAATTGTTCCCGCAATTGGCTGAATAGATATAGCTCATAGGTTTTACCTCTCCTTAATCAGAGCGTTCATCAGCATCGTTGTCACTACACACGTTAGCAATTAAATCAAGGACTTGCAATCTTTTTTAATAAGTATTTCTTAATACTTGTTTACAACGCTATATATAAACTACTGAATAAGCAATAAGTTTTTATGAATACTACCCAATGAATATCGTGATCCCCTGACAATTTATATTTAGATTATAAAAAACAAAAAATTGTCATATAGAAAACATACAAAAGACATTAAAAAGACATATTTGTTAGGAACAGTATTGCTCAAATTGTCGTCAGTAATTGTACTGAAAATAGTAATTACTAATTACTATTTAGTCATGAGTCATGATTCATTAGTCATAATGCTTTTTACCTTGTCTACCCTGTCACCTGTCACCTGTCACCTGTCACCTGTCACCTGTCACCTGTCCCCTATTCACAGCTTGATTTAACTCCTCTGTAGTTAACGACTGTAAAAGACTGAGATTAAGAGGAGGTTGGCTAATATATTGGGCATAGGAAGGCTGCAAATAGACACGGGATTCAGGACGATTGAGTAGATTTGCTTCTAAAAAAGCCACACTTAAAGCATTGAGATAGGAATAAGCAACAGTACGCTCAGGGCCTAACAATCCGGTTGGGACAGGTAAAACATTACTTTCATTAGGAGATTCTCCTATAAAGGAGAAATGGGTAGCATTTTCTATTAAAACTAAGTATTTATTGGGATTGGGTAACCAAGTAAAGGGGCGAATCTGTTCTGGTAAAGGAGGAGCAAAAATATCTTGGCTACCTGCCATGAGCATGACAGGAACTTTTATTTGACTAATACCACTTTCACCGAAAATAGCACTATTAATAGGATTAATCGAAATGATGACCTTGATCCGATTATCTTGCAACTCATCTTTTTCTAGGAACAACTGAGTTGCTTGACACTGCAAAATCAGTGATAAATTCAAATTTGAATTATCAGGTAGACAATTTTGCTTGAGTTGGTCAAAGTTAATCTCAGCCCCTGCTAAGGCTAAAACAGTGTAACCTCCAAAAGATTGACCAATTGCCCCTATTTGCTCAAAGTTAAGTTTTCCCTTCAGCTTGGGATCAGACTTTTCCATCAGTTGGAGTTCATCTAACAAAAACTTGACATCTAGAGGTCTATCCAGAAATTCTCTTGGTTCTGGTGGTTCTGCCAAACCTGCAAAGTATTGCTGAAAACGTCTAGCGTTACTACCGGGATGTTCTAGAACCGCGACAGCAAAACCGTAAGATGCTAAATGTTGAGCTAGGTAGGCAAAAGTGTAGCGGTCTGAAGCGACACCATGAGAAATAACAATTAGAGGAAAAGGTGGCTGAGTACCATTCTCTTGGCTAGTTGTAGGTAAGTATAAATCCAGTGGGAGAAGGCGGTTTCGTGTTACATCATTTAAATTAAACCTGGTTGCTTGCCAACGAAATTTTCCAGGCTCTCTTAAATCTGGTAACTGCGAAAAATCCCTTTGGGAAGTAAGAGACTGCGTTAGAGCTTCCTTTTGTATAAAAGATACAACCTTATCCCTAGTTTTGAGTAATTGTGACAATTGATCGACTATCTTCACCCCCTCTGTATAATTAAGCCGCACACTCTTGCTAGGAAACTTCCGCAGCACATTAACAAGCGATAAGCCATCTGGAGAAGCAGCCGACAAAATTAAAGCAGCACGCAAAGCATAAAAGCCATTTCTGCGAGAATCAGTTAAAAGTAATTCTCCTAGCCTTTGCAACACCTCTTCCCCAACTGGTGAGTAAGTAACTTGAGATACGAGAGTAGGAGTGACATTAAAACGTATCTGAAGTAGTTCCCGCAGTTGAGCTAATTGTTCAGGTGTGGCACGCTGGGCATAGAATTTGAAATCATCGTCTATTCTGCCTTCCTTCGCGAAAGTTTCTAAAGAATCAACAGGTAAGGACAATTCTCCAAAGATAGGGTAAAAAAAACTGATGCGTTCAGCACCGAATCCAGGGGTTGCGGTTAAAAATGTAGATAACAGCCCTAAACTCAGATATTTCAGTATCTTTTTCATTAAAAAACACCACTATTTACACTGTCATAGAAAGTTTGGGACTTGGGAAAAACTAGACGAGAACTTACCACAAGGCGGAAGTCATAGCGAAAGCGGCTACTCTACGAGAACGCTTTAGCGCAGCTTCTGTCTACGACACGCTACCGCGTTTCCTTCGGAACACTACGTGAACGCGGTAGCGTCTCTAAAGAGAAGGAAACGTGGAGAAGAGCAAACCCGGAGGGTACGTCAAAAGTCAAAAGGTTGGTATCTCAAGGCTTTTACTTGTTTGAAATGGTAGCTTTATTTACGCCGCGCTGTACTAAACCGCTTTCCTATTTAATTCGATTAAATATAAAAATAGACTATCAGTATCATAAAGCAAGTGCTTACATTCACAATCTACTTATTTGTAGAATAAATCAGACTTATTGGCGGGAAAATTGCTAGAAATAGGTATTCCCGTAAGCATTTAAGAGTAAATAGTCAGCAAAAAGAGTATTGCAAGAGATTAGCTTACTCCACGCTGGTTTTATCCAACTACCCATGAAATCACAGTCAATAAAAATTGTGAAAATATTAAGATTTACAACATAAATGCCATTTGGTAGTTTATGTTACAGAATTTTTGCTAAATTGATTAATAGAGAACTAACAAATTAATCCAATATTTTTAAATCCATAGGGAGGCTGTGTTATGTCTATTCAAGAAAAATCTCGTGCGATTATGGTGCGTCAATATCAGCAAGTTAAGAATCGTCAACAATCAATGCTGATGCGTGCAGCACAAGAAATGGGTATTCCTACAGAAGAAGCATCCCACTATTGGAATCCTATTCAAGGCAAGATTGACCCGACTACACGAGTGATTTACGGGCGCAGTAATGCGACGATGAGCTAGATATTGATCATTAGACCTCTTACATAAATGCTGAAGCTGTCATGTTGAGCGAAGCGAAACATCTCAAAGATTATACTTTTCATTCAGAATGACACATCTCATTTTCGGACTTTTGGAAGAGGTCTATTTTTAGTAGCAGGGGAAACAATTTCTACCATAATCTATTTCCCCTGATGTAATGACATACACCCCAGAAAGACAAAAAACTGAGGCTAAAGTACAAATTACGCAATCTCGTTCTCAACTTAGTGAACATAACTGATGTTACTAGTTGGAGATTATGCGATAGTAGTCAATAACCTCTGATGCCTAAGAATAATGGTGTTTTACGAACAAATACCATTTATATTCTTACTTAGCTGTGGAGTGTATGTTTTAGATTGAGAATTTATGGATAACTCAATTTGTCTAGTTTGTGCTGCCGATGATAACTTCTCCATGCCTTTAGCTGCAACGACTCGTTCCGTTGTTGCCCATCTTACTAGTGAACAGCATTTAGCTTTATATATTATTGATGGTGGTATTAGTAGAGTTAATAAAAATAGAATTATCCAAAATCTTCAATCAGAGCAAGTTAGTATTACCTGGCTGAAAGTAAAAAAATCAAAATTCAAAAACTTACAAACATCTTCTGCAATTACTATTGCTGCTTATTATCGAATTTTAATTCCAGAACTTTTACCCCCAGAAATTAACAAAGCTATTTACATTGATAGCGACGTAATTGTCAAAACGAGTTTGCAAGAACTATGGAATATCGATATTCATGATAACTATCTTTTGGCAGTCCCAGATATGGGTGCGCCCTATGTCTCATCTCCTAGAGGACTGATTAATTATCAAGAATTGGGTATTTCTCCAGACTGCAAATACTTTAATTCTGGTGTGCTTGTCATGAATCTTAAAAAATGGAGAAAAGAGGAGACAAGTCAAAAAATATTTGAGTATTTAGATAAATATAAAAAGTATATACGTTGGCATGACCAAGATGCTATGAATGCAATTTTAGCAGGGCAATGGGAAACTATTGATTCCAGGTGGAATCAGATGCCGTACCTGTTTAGATATCAATCTTGGCAAGATAGTCCATATAGTGAAGAAGAATATAATAACCTAGTTAATCATCCTTTTATTATACATTTTTCTTCCCATGAAAAACCGTGGCATGATAACTGTAATCATCCAGAAAAACATTTATTTTTTGAATATTTGGATAGTAAAATCTGGTCAAGTTGGGGTGTTGAACAATTAGCTAAAAAACAAAGACAACAAAATCTAGCGGTGTTCAAAAAAACGTACATTTCACTAAAACAAAAAATTAAATTTTTGCTCCAAGGAGTTATCAAATCTTAGCTTTGGTACGCAAAAAAGCCACCCTATAGGGTGGCAAAATTTACACGTTTGGATATAATTGCAAACAGGTATTAATTAAGCGTCGTAATAAAGATAGAACTCATAAGGATGAGGACGCAATTGTAACTGCTTAACTTCGTTAGCTAGCTTGTAATCAATCCAGTTTTGGATAAAGTCTTCAGTGAATACGCCTGATTCTGTTAAGAAAGCGTGGTCATTTTCCAGTGCTTCCAATGCCAATTCTAAAGAACCAGGTGTGGAAGGAACTTTCGCCAGTTCTTCTGGAGAGAGTTCATAGATATTTTTGTCTAAAGGTTCACCGGGATGGATTTTGTTCTTGATCCCATCGATACCAGCACACAGCATGGCTGCAAATGCCAAGTAAGGGTTAGAGGTAGCGTCTGGACAACGGAACTCTAAACGCTTGGCTTTGGGGTTAGTACCAGAGAGAGGAATACGCACAGAAGCAGAACGATTACCTTGGGAGTAAGCCAAGTTTACAGGTGCTTCATAACCAGGCACTAGACGCTTGTAGGAGTTGGTGGAAGGATTGGTGATTGCCAACAATGCTGGTGCGTGTTTGAGAATACCACCAATGTAGTACAGTGCCATATCACTCAAACCAGCATACTTGTCGCCGGCAAACAGAGGTTTACCATCTTTCCAAATCGACTGGTGGGTGTGCATCCCAGAACCGTTATCGCCAAACACAGGTTTGGGCATGAAGGTAACGGTTCTGCCGTATTTGTTAGCTACGTTTTTGATCACGTATTTGTAGATCATCAACCAGTCAGCCGCTTCGATTAATTTACCAAAGCGGAAGCCCAATTCACACTGACCGCCGGTCGCTACTTCGTGGTGATGCTTTTCAATAGGCACACCTAGTTTTGCCATCGTCAACAGCATTTCTGTCCGCATATCTTGGAAAGTATCTGTTGGCGCAACTGGGAAGTAACCTTCTTTGAAGCGGGTTTTGTAACCGAGGTTGGGGCTTTCTTTTCTACCGAAATTCCAACGGCCTTCTATTGAATCTACGTGGTAGTATCCCTCGTTGGCAGTTTGGTCATAGCGGACATCATCAAAGATGAAGAATTCAGCTTCAGGGCCAAAGAAAGCGGTGTCACCAAGACCACTAGAAACTAAGTAGTCTACTGCTTTTTGAGCAATAACCCGTGGGCAACGGTTATACCATTCGCCAGTACGAGGTTCTTTGATGCTACAAATAATACTTAATGTTGGCTCTGCCATGAATGGGTCGATCCAAGCGGTGTTAGGATCTAGCACCATTGTCATGTCTGATTCTTCGATGCCTTTCCAACCCCGAATGCTGGAACCGTCGAAGGGTACACCATCAGAGAATGAAGTTTCGTCAATCTGGTCTTGGAACATCGTCAAATGCTGCCAAGTGCCGAGTGTATCGACGAATTTCAAATCAATCATCTGGATGTTTTCGTCTTGAATCATTTTCAAGACTTCTTGTGGGGTTGTCATTCGTTACTCCTTCTCTGCCAATTTCTTAACGTCAAACCAGAATCTGCCAAAGCATCCTAACCCTACTGAGCGGAACAAAGTTGTGACACACCTGAAATATCGTAGATTCTCTACATTAGAGAGTTTTGTAGTAGTTGTTACAGATCATCTGGATTACAGGTAATATTAACCTTTCTTTCGACATCTGCACAAAAGGGGGAAAGTTCATCTCAGAGGGGTCAACTTTGACATAGAATCCTTAAATAATAGATAGATGGTTTTTGTGCCAAATCTATATCTAGATAGCACAAAAATTTACTGGTGCGTAAGTGCGGCCAAATAAATATCAAACCACGATAGCAACGATTGGGAGAAGAAGGAATGCGTGACGCAGTAACAACCTTAATTAAGAATTATGACGTAACTGGTCGTTATTTTGACCGGAACGCGATCGACAGCTTGAAATCTTATTTTGAGAGTGGCACAGCTCGCGTACAAGCTGCGGCTGCAATTAACTCGAATGCGGCGGCACTTGTGAAGCAAGCTGGTGCTAAGTTGTTTGAAGAACTACCAGAGTTAATTCGTCCTGGTGGTAACGCTTATACAACTCGTCGTTATGCAGCTTGTTTGCGAGATATGGACTACTACCTGCGCTACGCTACATACGCGCTGGTTGCTGGTAATACCAACGTTTTAGATGAGCGTGTGTTGCAAGGTCTACGGGAAACCTACAATTCGCTGAGTGTACCTATTGCTCCGACAGTTCGCGGTGTGCAAATTCTTAAGGATTTGGTGAAAGAACAAGTAGCAGCTGCGGGTGTTAGCAGCACTGCTTTTGTGGATGAGCCATTTGACCACATCACTCGTGAGTTAAGCGAACAGGATGTGTAAGCAGTTAATAACTGTCAAGATGTCTGTTTACATAGTTTAATCAAGCGATCGCCTCTTGGCTGTGTGAAAAGGCGATCGCTTTTTTTGTTACATAAATTTATCATGATTGGTATGAAGGCGGTTAGAAAGTTTAATGGATGCGGCGTTAGCGGAGCTTACCGAAGGTATCGCTTTTTCTTTTTTCAATATAATAATACATAACTTTCATGGTATAATCTGTAACAAGATATATAGTTTTAGACCATAGTTCCATGAGTATCAATGATTTAGAATTTTTGCATGGTGCAGCTTTTATTCGACTCCTCAAAGAAACTTCCTATATATCTATAAGCTATTTATCTTCTATCCATTCATCTTTGTATCTTATAAAAAGCACAAATAAAGAGTCTGCTATTCTATTTAAAATATCGAGAAAACCCACTTCCTCTTGGTCATTTAGTTTCAGTCACCAGGAAGAAATAGCACTAGCAAGTTTTCATCAAATCTATCCTAATATCAAACTTTTTATAGCATTGATTTGTCATCGGGATGGAATTTGCTGTCTATCAGAAGAACAATTATCGTCAATTATTGATACTAGCGAGGGTTTAGTAAATCAGCGTGTTTCCATAAAAAGAGAATCAAGAGGTAGTTACTATGTTAAAGGTACAGGAAGAGTACCTTTAGAACGCACAATTCCCCAAAATAATTGGCCAGATGCAGTTTTATTAGCTTAAAGTAAATTATGACAAATACTTCTATTACAACAAATGGTTCTTGTATTGACAAATTAATTAAGAGACTAGAAAAGCAAATTGGGCAAGAAGAATCTAATAAACTTAAAGAAACTGCTATTGAAATTGTCCAAAACTGCGTCAATGTTTATTCAGAAACTTTTGGTAATGGTGATGTTGGAAAAGATAGTACAGGCTTAGTAAATCAACATTATAAAGGAAATGACCCTATTCCAAATGGCACAACAGGACTAATTTACGGTCGAGTTCAAAGTGGTAAAACCAACACGACTATTGCTACCTTAGCCCTGTCTTATGAAAATAACTTTCGTTGTTTTATTGTCTTAACTTCTGACAATACATGGTTAGGAAAACAAACTGCAAACCGTTTTAATAATCAAGTTCAAGGTGGTCCTGTTTTTTTTGATTGGGAAGCATGGAAAAAAGACCCCATTGATTTTGCTAAAACTAAAGTAATTCCTTATGTCAAAGATACAGGAGTAGTGTTAGTTTCCACTAAAAACCATCATCATCTAGATAATTTACTGGCAGTATTAAAAGCAGCAAAAGTTAAGAATGTTCCTACATTAATTTTTGATGATGAAGCTGATAATGCCAGTTTAAATACAAATGAATCTAAACAGGCTAAACAAGGAAAAGGTACAATTCATGATAGTACAATTTTTGACAAAATAGGTAAAATACGTCAAGAAGTAGCTAATCATATTTATATTCAAATCACAGCGACTCCTCAAAGCCTATTACTTCAAAGCCTCCCTCACCCTTGTAAACCACAATTTTGTGCCGCACTACCCAGTCCAGGTAGTAGTTATATGGGTGGAGAGCTATTTTTTGCTGAAAACAGTAACTATTGTTGTATCGTAGATGCTGAAGAAATTAATGAATTAAAGAAACAAAAAGGTTCAATTAATCCTGGTAATCAATGGATAATTCCTGAAGGGTTAAGACTTGCATTGTGTTGCTTCTTTCTTGGTGCAACTTACAAAATTTTATCTTCTGGGGAAGAAGATGTAAAATATTGTTTTCTAGTACATATTTGTTACAAACAAGATATCCATAACATATTAGAGAAAGTTATTGGTCAATTTGTAATTAATCTAGATAAAGCAATTCGAGGGAAGAGTTCAGCCACAGCAAATAAGCAGGCTTACCAATGGCTAGAAGCAGCTTATAATGAATTAAAGAAAACTGCTAATTGCTTACCTCCACTAACCGAATTAATAGAGGAATTGAAGATTCAGCTAAGACACGCAATTCCTAAAATAATTAATGCAAATAATCCTGAAAAAGAACCCAATTATAATCCAGGTATGAATATACTCATTGGTGGAAATAGATTAGGTAGAGGCGTTACAATTGAAGGACTCATGGTCACTTATTACGGGCGTGATGCAAAACAAAAAATGATGGATACAGTTCATCAACACGCTCGAATGTATGGCTATCGCCCAAAATTAAAAGACGTTACCCGCCTTTTTTTACCTGATCATATACTAGATACTTTTCGCTCTATCCATGAATCAGATGAAGCAATGCGTCAAGCAATTGGAGATGATATTCATAATATTAAACTGCAACCTGTTTGGATCGGAGGAAATTTAAAACCGACTCGATCTAATGTTTTAGTCCATCACAGATTAATGTATTAGAGCCAGGAAAATTGGTTTTTCCTCAAAATCCAGCTTATAAAAAGGAAGATATTGAAGATAATTTCCATGCAATAGATAAAATTCTAACTAGATATAACGATGATGATAAATATTATGAGGTAGATATAGATTTTATCATCAAAATAATTACATATACAAAAAGTTATTATGTTCCTTATGAGAAGTGGGAACATAAACGCATTATTAAAGGATTAATGGATATGAAATCCAAGGGTATGGAAAAAGGATGTTTAAATGTTCGCAGGGGTAAAAAGAATAACAATCAAGGATTGGAAATGAAAAGACAAGAGCCTTTTGGATGGTTACAATTTGGTTTTGGTTCAGGGGAATGGTCAAAACAAGCTAGAGAAATGAATCCTGATATTCCAACCTTAATTATTTGTTATCAACAAGGTGCAAAAAATAAAGGCTGGGATGGTCATCCAATCTATTTACCCATGTTAGTTTTGCCTAAACAAAAATTTGTTTTAATGTTTAATTATGATGAAGATGAGTGATGTTTAAAATATAACTCGAACTTAGAGATAATGATTCTAAAATTCAAGAATGGAGCAGTTAAAAAAATATTTTTAGAAGGTAAAATTTGGTTAATCAGCGACTTGATACTTTATTAGTAGAGTTAAATGCAATTCCTGCGCTTTAGCACAGAGGCTGATTCAGTCGGGGAAGTAATGCTGAATGCACAGATAATTGATAAGACTGGTACAGAGGTTGATGCTGTTGCTGAGATTAAGATTAAAGAGCGATCGCCTATTAACACACCAAAGAAGCGATCGCAATTTTTGACTAGGTTTTAGCAATTTGATAATTACTGATTGCTTCTCCAGTAATTTCAGCATAAAGTACATCGGGGTCTAAATCTGCGCCGTTTTCCCAGTAAATAGTTCCCCATTCGGGGTTGATTTTTACTTGTTTGAAATAGTCAATATTTTGTAGTGGTGCAAAAACCCCTGTAAAGGAAATTAATTTACTAATATCAATCACGCCTTGTCGGTTGTCTTCAAATTTGATGTATAGTTGATAACCTTCTCTCGGTTCGACTGCAATAATATCTTTGAGCATGACTTACTCCAGTGGTTCGATTTTCTCTACAGGATCATTGACTCTAGCTTTTTCCCAATTATTCATCAATTCTGTTTTATGTAAGTTTGCCCATTCAACTACAAGTGCTAATACCCTGGAGGAGAGTTTGATCGCTATACAAAAGTTTCAAAAAATTTATTTGTCAACAACAGGAGAATCAAGTTAATTGGTTAAGCAGCGACTCGATATTTTATTAGTAGAGTTAAATTTATTAGGACTTACGCACAATTTACGGAATAACGTTCGCGTAGCGCATACCACAGAGACGCAGAGAACACAGAGAAATAAGGGTTTGAGAGACTTTTTGCGTAAGTCCTGTTTATGTAATTCCCGCGCTTTAGCACAGAGGCTAATTTAGGTGGGTGAAGTGATGGTTAATGAAAAGGGAATTAATTAGCCTGGATGTGAGGTTGATGCTGCTGCTCAAATTAAGATTAAAGAGCGATCGCCATTTATTTCCCGTTAATGTGATCAACTTAATTAGCAATCTCCGATGCCATTACACCTGTACGAAAAATACCATTGTTAATACAGAAATAGTATCAGCAGATGTGTGCTGCCAATTTTTAATGAAGGAAGCCAGATTGAAAAATTTTCGTTGCAATATAATTTAACAGTAACCACCGTAAACAATTATTTTATCAGTATATAGAGATTTTACTGAAGTAATATATATAAGTTCAGTTTATATATGTAGCTGATTGAGTAATAACCCTATTAAAATATCTGCAATATTTTTGATATTAGTGAAATTTTTAGTTATTTATAATTACCAGAAGTGATTGGGAATTACAAATTTTCAAATATAAATAAAAAATGATTTTTACAGCATATCAATATTTGATTGTTTGCTAGAAATGCTGTTTATTTTCTAGAAATTTATTAGACAATAAAAAGTAGAAAAGATTCATCAAAATATCAACCAGGGATTCGCCATCTGCATTAATTCCTCTGCTCCTTCCAACCGTGGATAAAACACCACGGTTGTTCCTTACATACTTGTCAAAGGAGACTATATTAGATGGCTAGAAATCAACAGAAATCATCTAGGTTGAATTGTAATCATTCTACCCAAACTAGGTGTCCTATATGTTGTGTTATCCCGCCGCATATGCTGGAAAATGTGGCGGTGAATGGTACAGAACAGCAACGCAATTGGGCTTTCCACACATTAAATCTTTCGGCACAGTTGCGTGGACGTAGAGACATCATTGGGAATATTTCTTTTGCTCCTTCCCCTGGGGAAAAAAGCCGCACAGTCTATGATGCTAAAAATCTTCAGCAATTACCAGGAACTATAGTACGAAGTGAAGGTGATCCCCCTAGCAATGATGAAGCAGTAGACGAAGCCTATGATGCGGCTGGTGCGACTTATGATTTGTTTTACGAACTATTTGAGCGCAATTCCATTGATAATAAAGGACTGCGTTTAGATTCAACTGTGCATTACGGTGTGAAATACGAAAACGCATTCTGGAATGGCGACCAGATGGTTTATGGAGATGGAGATGGAGAATTATTCGACCGTTTTACTAAGTGTATTGATGTGATTGCACATGAGTTAACGCATGGTATAACTCAGTATGAAGCAGCATTGATATATTATGGCGAACCAGGGGCATTAAATGAGTCTTTCTCTGATGTGTTTGGTGCTTTGGTGAAACAGAGGGTAAAAAATCAGACAGTTGAAGAAGCTGACTGGATTATTGGAGAGGGTTTACTGATGCCAAATGTTAAAGGTACTGGTATTCGCTCTATGAAAGAGCCAGGCACAGCATATGATGATCCTGTATTGGGTAAAGATCCCCAACCTGGCCATGTTAAAGACCAATATACTGGCTGGGCTGATAATGGTGGGGTGCATATCAACTCAGGTATTCCTAACCGTGCTTTCTATCTAGCTGCGATGGAAATCGGGGGTTACGCTTGGGAGAAGGCAGGTAAAATTTGGTATATTGCTTTATGCGATCGCCTACGTGCTAAGGCTGATTTTAAAAAAGCTGCCGATGTCACTGTGCAAATAGCTAGCGAACTCTACGGGGATGGGAGTAGAGAACATCAAGCAGTACAGAAAGCTTGGCAACAGGTGGGAGTTTTAAGTTAATTCGTAATACCGCTACGCGGAAGCAAGCTACATAATTCATAATTCGTAATTGAAATATGAATTATGAATTTTTTAAGAATTGGTCTTGGAAGAGGCGATGTATTGCGTTTCTACTTTTGCTAGAGTGGTTTTGAGTATTTATCCCTCTCAACCATGCAGGTATCTTTAGAACGGACGGGTGGCTTTACTGGGATTAGTAAAAAAATTAGCGTTGACACTAATACTCTCCCACTCCAGGTAGCTGAGGAATTGTCTCAACTGGTAGAGGCGGCAGATTTTTTTCAGCTACCTGAGCAAATTATGTCTGATAATTCTCAGTGCGATCGCTTCCACTATAAGTTAACGGTAGAAGATCATGGTCAACAGCATTCAGTCATTACCAGTGAACCTGCACTAACCAACACTTTAAAAACTCTAATTGAATACCTCAATCAAGTTAAAACACTTTAATTTTGGCTTTTAACTTTATAACCGTTCCCAAGAAGTACCTCTGTAGCCATAGTCAAAAATTTCTGGATGTAAAATTTCTGCCATAATTTCTAGAGAATCTACCAGTCTTGGCCCTGGACGGTTAAAGTAGGCATTGCCATCAGTAATGTAGACTCTACCGCTTTTAGTAGCGTGCAGTTTTTGCCAATCAGGGTTTTGGGTGATTAATTGAGCTTCTTGACGGGTGCGATTTAAATCAAAACCGCAAGGCATAAAAATAATGATATCGGGATTGCTGACTAATAGTGTTTCCCATTGCAAATTGGGAGAAGGTTGACCAGTCACACAAAATAGTGATTGTCCCCCGGCCAAGTTGACTAATTCAGGAATCCAATTGGCTGCTACCATGAGAGGGTCTGTCCACTCGATACAGGCGACAGTTGGTAATTCTGCCAAAGACAGTCCTTGGATTCTTTGTTGACAAATCGTAACGCGAGCCTCTAAGTTTTCTAACACCTGAACTGCATCTACATCAAAGATATGCGCTACTCGCTCAATGTCATTCCAAACATCCTCCAGTAGATTAGGTTGTAAGGAGATGATTTGAGGCGTACTTTGGGTAAGTTCGGCAACTGCTTTTTCTACTTCGTTTAAGCTGACTGCACAAACCTTACATTGATCTTGGGTCAAGATATGGGTAGGCTGTAATTTTTCTAAAATATCTGTCTTGACTTGATAGATACTGAGGGCAGATTGTAGCAAATCATTGATCTGATTATGGATTTGGTTGCTGGGAATATTGCTATCTAAGCGTGCCTGGGTACAAATAGGACGATCTACTATTTCTGGAGGATAGTCGCATTCATGCGATCGCCCTACGATCGCATCTGTTAAACCCAAGGCTGCTAAAATCTCTGTCCCACTAGGAATTAGAGAAATAATTCTGATACTAGAATTTTCCATTGTTGCACCATTTGTATAATAGCTGCTCTAGCCTTACTTCAATTGTTGCAAAATTTAGCTCTGGAAGTATCTTTCTAGAGGAGAATACACAAGTGTTAATCTCACTGTTACTAGAAAACGGGGTATATCAGTAATTTATCAATTATTAATCACATAGTCAGTAATTAGCCGGAATAGCTATCTAAATTACTTTTGTTAATGTATAGTTTGATCAATGTTTCGTGATTTTGATCTACATTTAGGTAACTTAGCTATAAATCCAGTTATTTTAAATTTTATGTGAAATCTTTGTAAAAAATTAACACATATATTTTTCTTGTGATTGCTTGCTACCAATGAGATAATTGATATCAAGTTAAAAACATCTTATACACAATAGGTTGCAACTAAAAACATAGAAATTACAAAAAATATATCAAAAAATACACCTTTAGGATCTGTAAATCTATATGTAAAAGTTGTATTTATAGAAACAGTTCTATTGATTTTTTAGAACTGCAATGCAAAGTGATTTCTGTCGAGAACACATGCAGGTGCTAGTGGTTAAAGATATTACAAAATACCAGCAGTCTCAAGAAGTACTGCCAATTCTAGACAATGCGCGACGCCAACAAAGCCGGACACTATTAAACTTGGCAACAAGCAAGACGTTCCAAACAGGTACGCTTAATGCTGTATTCCAAGAAATCACGGAAGCTGTAGCGCAAACACTTCTAGTGTCGCGAGTTAGTGTATGGTTATACAACGAAGCACGCTCAGGAATTGAGTGTATTGATCTGTATAATCTCAATACTGATGAGCATACTTTTGGTCAGTCTTTGTCAGCAATGAATTATCCTAAGTATTTCCAAGCTTTAGCAGAGGAACGCTGCATTGCAGTAAATGATGTCATTCATGACAAAAGAACCCAAGAGTTATTTGCAACATATCTTTCTCTCTTTAATGTTATGTCTCTGCTCAGTACACCAATTTGGGTAGAGGGTCGTTTATTAGGGATATTATGCTATGAACATTGTGCTGAAGTTCGTGATTGGAATGTAGATGAAGAGTATTTTGCTGGTGCGATCGCAGATTTTTTGTCATTAGCGATAGAAGCGAGAGAACGTCACGCTGCACAGGAAGCACTACAAAAGAGTGAGGCACAATGTCGGGCAATTTTTGAGCGTTCTTCTGTTGGGATTGGACTAATAGATATAAAAGCTCAAATAGTGGATGTAAATCCGGCACTATGTCAAATGCTTGGGTATAGTCGAGAAGAGTTATTCGGCAAGTGCTTGATAGATTATATTTTCCAAACAAAAGAAGATTTAGATAATTATCAAAAATTGTTTGTAGATATATGCACGGACATTCAACAACTTGATAAGACAAAATATGTTGAAGTAGAAAGACGCTTAATACATAAAAATGGCAACTTAGTTTGGGTTAGACTTTCTGTTTCTGTAATGCCTGGTTTTGATGGTGAAACTGAGTTGTTGTTAGTTATTGTCAAGGATATTACCGAATGCAAACAAACTGAATTACAACTGCGTACCTCACAAGCAGCCGCAGAAGCTGGTAGTAGAGCCAAGAGTGAATTTTTGTCCACCATGAGCCATGAACTACGGACACCTCTGAATGCTATTATGGGCTTGTCTCAGTTACTGCAACAAGAAATAGCTGGTTCTCTGAATGAGAAGCAGAAAGAATATATTAGTTGTATATACGGTAGTGGTGAACATCTACTGTCATTAATTAACGATATCTTGGATTTATCAAAGGTAGAAGTAGGCAAAGAAGAAATATGTCTGATGCCTATAGTAGTTGCAGATTTGTGTAATTATGTTTTATCTAGTGTGCGCGATCTCGCTATTGAAAAACAATTAATCCTCACCAGTGAAATTGATACCAGCGCAGATATTTGCATTGCCGATGAGCGACGCATTAAGCAAATGTTACTCAATTTGCTGACTAATGCGATTAAATTTACCTCCACAGGTGAAGTTTCATTGACAGTAAAAAAAGTACCCAAAGGGATGATATTTACAATTTCAGATACGGGAATTGGGATTGAAGCAAGTCAATTTCAATTTTTATTTGAACCATTTAAACAGTTAGATAGTAAACTAAACCGTCAGTATGAAGGCACGGGACTCGGTTTAGCCTTAACGCGAAAATTAGCGCGTTTGCATGGTGGTGATGTGACAGTAACATCAACGGTAGGGGTTGGTAGTCAATTTACATTATTTTTGCCAGATCAGGAAATTTGAGGGGGCAGGGGGCAAAGGAGATTTTACCCGCATGCCCAATTCAATTACGAATTACGAATTATTCCGCGCCTTCAATTGGTGCAAAACCTTGGCGTTGAATGTTTTCTGTGATGGTGCGTGGTTCGAGGAATTGCAGGAGATAATCAGGCCCCCCTGCTTTAGAACCGACACCGGAAAGCTTGAAGCCACCAAAGGGTTGCCGAGCAACGATCGCTCCTGTGATATTACGGTTAATATACAGATTTCCGACTTCAAAATCGGCTTGTGCCTTTTGAATGTGGGAAGGAGTGCGGGAGTAAAGTCCACCTGTCAAGGCGTAGTTGGTATCATTGGCAACTGCTAAAGCTGCGGTAAAATCTTTGGCTTTAATTACTGCCAAGACTGGGCCAAAAATTTCTTGCTGGGCTATTGTCCCATTGGGTAGAACTTCACTAAAGATAACTGGGCCGATAAAATAACCCTGTTCAGGTGCGGCTAATTCCAGTGCTAACTCTGATTCTGCTTTACCCTTGGCAATATACTCACGGATGCGATCGCGGGCATTAGCATCAATTACAGGGCCGACTTGGGTACTTGGTAACTCCGCCTCTCCAATATTTAGAGACTTTGTAGCCTCCACTAACCGCCGGATAAAGGCATCATAAATTGTTTCTACCACCACCACTCGCGAACAAGCAGAACATTTTTGTCCACTGTAGCTAAAAGCCGACTGAACCACACCCACAACAGCTTGGTCTAAATCCGCACTTTCATCAACAATGATGGCATTCTTACCGCCCATTTCCGCGATAACCCGCTTCATGTGCCTTTGTCCAGGTTTGAGGGTAGCAGCGTCAGCATAAATGCGACAACCCACTTCCTGAGAACCAGTAAAAGCGATGACATGGGTATCAGGATGACTTACCAAATAAGCACCCACCTGCGAACCCTTTCCCGGTACATATTGAAATACACCTTTAGGGATGCCAGCCTCTACCAAAATTTCCGTGAGTTTAGCAGTAATTACAGAAGAAGTTTCCGCCGGCTTGAGCAAAGTACAATTTCCCGCCACTAAAGCAGCAACAGTCATCCCACAGGCGATCGCCAAAGGAAAATTCCAAGGTGAAATCACCACAGCAATACCGCGCGGCTGGTAAATATAACGATTATTTTCCCCAGCCACATCATAAATTACACCCTGATCCAGCCGTTCCATCTCATCGGCATAGTAGAGACAAAAATCGATCGCCTCCGACACTTCCGCATCTGCTTCCTTAACAGGTTTCCCCACCTCCAAAACAATCCAAGCCGAGAGTTCTGCCCGACGTGCTTCCATCAACTCAGCCGCCCGACGCAAAATCCCCGCCCGTTCTTTCACAGGAGTACGCCGCCAACCAGGAAAAGCCGCCTTAGCCGCCTGCATCGCGAGTTCCGCCTGTTCCACAGATATCAATCCAACCTTCCCCACCACCTCACTAAAATTAGAAGGATTAACAGAATCAATCACCTCTAAAGTATTCACATACTCCCCATCAATCAAAGGTAAATAACTCCGTCCCAACTCCCCACGCACAGCCGCAAAAGCCCGCGCCGCCTCCCTTCTTTCCTCCACCTCCGCATAATCCGTATCCGCCGCACCAACAAACCCCTCCTGATCCTCTCTGCGCCTCTGCGCCTCTGCGTGAGACAGATCAACCTTCGGTGCAGCAAGCAACTCCTCAACTGGTCGATTCTCCAAATTTTGCCGTAAAAAAGAGCTATTAGCCGTATTTTCCAACAAACGCCGAATCAGATAAGCCATTCCCGGCAACAATTCACCATAAGGACAATAAACCCGCACCCGATAACCCCGATCCACCAAAGCCTTAGCCAACTTATCCCCCATCCCGTACAGCACCTGCATCTCAAACCGTCGCCGGGGAACATTTAAGCTTTCCGCAATAGCGATCGCCCGTGCTTGCGATCGCACATTATGACTACCAATAGCAGAATAAACATACTGATGATTTTCCAGCAGCAACTGAGTAATCACCTCAAAATTGGCATCTGTTGCTGCTTTATCATGAAAAACAGGCTGTTGCCAATGTTTTTGAACAGCCTTGATCGTTTCTTGATCCCAATACGCGCCTTTTACCAAGCGAATAGTTAAAGGATAGCCACGCTGTTTTAGCCAAGCGATCACGTTTTTGGCATCTTGTTCACTATCACGGAGATAAGCTTGGATAGTCATCCCAATATCTGTACGTTGACGAAATTCATCTTCCAATAAGATTTTTTGCAAAATATTGAGAGTTAAGTCTTTATACGCATACTGTTCCATATCAAAATGGATAGATGCTCCTAACTTTTGAGCCTCACGTAACAGAGTCCGAATGCGATCGCTAACTCTCTCCTCACTACCTTGAGCATCTAATGGGTCAAATTGAGAATAAAAAGCCGTTAGCTTCACAGAAACCTGGACTTTTGGGATCTTTTCACCATCAGCTTCATCAATAGCGGGAATATTTCCCCAACTCTTAGATGCTTCTGTTAATTGGGCGATTAATTCTAGATAGCGTTCTAAATAAGACTGTGCCTCTATTTCCGTAATTACCGCCTCACCAAGTAAATCAATGGTGAAAGCCATTTTTTCTTTTCGCAGTCGTTCGACGGTTTTAATGACTTGTTTAATATTTTCGCCAGAAATATATTTATAAGCTAACGTCTCAACTGCCGTAGATACACTAGTTGCAGCCACTTGTCCTGGCATAGATTCAGGGTTGGCGAAATTCAACATTCCCTTTAAGGCGGCTGGGAGTTCAACAGATTCATCACCTAAATATTCTTGGAGATGGGCAGCAATTTCTGATTTACTCCGCAGTGCTGGCAGAGTATCGATAAACCGAAATAATTGCACCCGCAAACCGGGGTTACTCATCGCCCAAGCTAGCAATTTATCATCCCAACGCATTTGATCACGCAGAGAAGCTAAAAATGAGCGATTTTCTTGAGTTGCGGCTAAAAGTTGTTTAGCAATTTCTTGGGTTTTAGCTTCGTAGGTGCTGGTTTGTATTTGTAATACCACTGATAGTGAACTCCTGATGTAAGTTAAGAGTTTAATTTATGAAGTCTGTGCTTTCTATTGTGACTCGTCAATTTTTTTGTCACCACAGATCACGAAATTCAAAATTCAAAATACTCCTTCTCCTATCGGAGAGGCTACGCGAACGGAGAAGCAAGCTACAAAATTCAAAAATTAGAGGGAAGTTTGGTTTTGTACGTCAAGTTTTTGTCTGGACGATTTTGATACAAGGTGTAAAACAGTAATACACGAATGAAAAATGGAGTAGGAGGAAATGAGGAATATAAGGAAAAGTCCTATGTTTTTACTCAGCACTCACTACTCATTACGCTGCTCAACTCTCGTTATCGCTCTAAGCGCAGCTATGCCCGCAGGGCTTTACAGCACTTTGCTGATGGCTGTTGTCTACCTAGGAGGTTGTACATACCAGCCTAGTAATGAACAACTGGAAGTATGGCGTCAAGAAGCGATCGCTCGCAATGGGGAAATGGTGGCAGATAACGCCAAAAACACCCAAGAAACTGAGTGGAATTTGGCTATTCAAGGTGAGACAACTAATGGTAAAAGCGTGACGTTGAATTGGCAACAGCTACAAGATTTAGCTACAACTCATGTCAAAACCACCGATGCTAATTACGTTATTCAGCCAAATCAGGTGTTTGATTTTCAGGGTGTCCCTGTCTCGAAACTGCTGCAAAAATTTGGTTATCAACCTGGCGTAACTGAAGTAACTTTTATTGCTTACAACTCTTACCAGGTGACAGTCAACTTAGAAGATTTAATCAAGTATCCAATTATTTTAGCGATCGCTAACAACGGTAAACCCATGAGCCGCAATCAAGGCGGCCCCATTTATTTAGTCTTTCCTCAGACTCAATATCCCCACATGAGACAACAGTATCCCCAATCATTTTGGGTGTTTTATGTCAGTAATATCATTGTGGGAACAGAACCAGTCCGCCTGCGGGTAGGAAAGCAAGAACTCAACCTGGCTGATTTAGAAACATTACCCCAAGTTACCATTTCCGAAACTGTTGGTTATCGTAGTGGCTGGCCGAGTGGCAAAGTCAAACTACATGGTGTAAAGATGCGAAATATTTTAGACTTCGCCAAAGTAAAATTACTTACTGCTGGGGAGGTTGTGGTGCAAGGTAAGCGGAAAACGCACCACAACAACCTTAACCCGGCCAAATTAACCTCTGCTGATATCCAAAACTGTGACATTCTCTTAGCAAGTAAATGGGGTGATAACAAACAACCCATCCCAGCCAAAATGGGTGGCCCTATTACCTTAGCTTTTGGTTCTGAGTGTCAAGCTCAAACTCAGGGTTGGCGGTGGGTAACTTTTGTAGAAGAACTGGTGATCAAACCATGAAATTTTGGGTTTTCCGGTCAATCCGCACCCGGATTATGGCTACTACTACGCTTTTACTGCTGACTGTAATTGGTGCAATTGTCTCTGTGTGGGCAAAAAGTGAAAGTCATCTCTATCAACAAGAAAGTGTGCAGGATGCTAACTCTTTTGCCAGTGTGTTAACTTATACTTTAGGGGATGAATTAGTAGAAGAAAACTGGAGTCAAATTCGCCTTACTCTTGATGTACTTTTGCAGCAAAATCAAGATTTTGTGTATGTTTTCATCTCCGATGCTCGCCAAGCAAATTTGATTGTGGCTGCATCCCTCAATGAGTTGCAAAATCAGTATATTCCCGATGTTGTGCCTGTAGCAGTGACTAATACTGCCTTAGAATCAACACAACCATTAACTGTAACAGAGACATTTATTCTCCGAGATATCTATTTTTCCGAAAATTTACGGGCTAAACGAGGTGAAAGGGTAATGGAAGTAGCCTCAGATATTCGCTTATCATCTGGTCAAAAGATAGGGACTCTGCGTTTAGGTATGTCTTTACGCCGAGTTGACCGTGCTATTACTGAGGTAGTAAATCAGGCGTTAGTAGTTGGTTTGATTGGCTTGGCAATTGGTTGGGTACTGGCGTATATCTTAGCCAAGCGGATCAGTGAACCTATTCGCCGATTGCAGGTGAGTGCGATGAAAATTGCGGCTGGTGATTGGCAACATCGCGCCCAAATTACCAATGCAGACGAAATTGGAGCTTTGGCGACTTCATTTAATGAAATGTCTGCGGCTTTGCAGGGTTCATTCAATAAGTTACAAAAGACTTTAGAATCTTTTGAGTTATTTGTACCGAATAAATTTATTTTAGCGATCGCGCCCCAAGGTATTGAAAATATTGCTGTGGGTTTAGCAACTACCCGAACGATCACGATTTTATTTTGTGATATCCGGGGTTACACATCAATGTCGGAGGTGATGACACCACAAGAAATCTTTATATTTTTAAATGATTATTTAGCTTGCATGGGAAAGGCGATAGATCAAGCAGGTGGGTTTATTGATAAGTATATTGGTGATGCAATTATGGCGTTGTTTGATGATGTTGCTACTGATGGCGCACTACAAGCAGCAATCTGGATGCAGCAAGCTTTGGATAAATTTAATGATGGACGAAGACAGAACGGTTTACCAAAAATCGCCGTGGGTATCGGTATTCATCGCGGTGAGGTAGTAATGGGGACAGTGGGTTTTACTTGCCGGATTGATTCTACAGTAGTAGGTGATGCTGTAAATATTGCTGCTCGCGTTGAGGAATTAACCAAGCACTATGGCTGTGGGATTTTGATCACTGAGTCAGTAGTGAAGAATTTATCCTCGCCAGAATTATTTTCTCTGAGATTAGTAAATCAAGCAGTGAAATTAAAAGGTAAAGATGAAGCTATCGCTATCTACGAATGCTGAGTGAGGGAGTGATGAGTGATGAGTGATGAGTGATGAGTTGCGTTAGCGGTAGCGCGGCGTTTAGCCGGTGATGAGTGCTGAGAAAATTATACCTTGTGTACCTTGTCTCCTCAATTCCCAATCCCAGCTAGACACCAAATCATGCTAAAAATTGGTGTAAGTTTTTACAGAATTGTATGATTGATCATCAAAAAGTTGAATTACCTTATTTTGACCAATTACTAGAAGGATTTAGTCAAGGTAACAGCGAATTAATTAAAACCTTTGGTCTGCACGTACATTGGGGCTACTGGGCAAACCCAAATACATCAGATGGATCAATAGAGGATTTCGCCACCGCCGCAGAAAATTTAACTCGCCGAGTGTGTGATGCAGGTGGCGCGGCTGATGGGCAAAAGGTGTTGGACTGCGGCTGTGGATTTGGTGGTACGATCGCCAGTTTAAGCGATCGCTTCAGCAATATGCAGTTGACTGGTTTAAATATTGACCCCCGCCAACTCGCTAGAGCCAGAGAACAAGTCCAACCCCGTAATCATAACGAAATCGAATTTATTGAAGGAGATGCTTGTCAATTACCTTTTGCAGATAATTCTTTTGACTTGGTACTTGCTGTTGAGTGCATCTTTCATTTCCCCAGTCGTGAACGCTTTTTCCAAGAAGCATGGCGAGTGTTAAAACCAGGCGGTACATTAGCTATTTGTGACTTTGTACCCTTAAAATTTGTCCGTCCCTTGATGAACATGGCAGGCAATTTACTGAAGCCTAGCGTTAGTAACACATACGGCAAAGTTGATAGTAGTTTTACCCTAGACGCTTATCGTCAACTGGCTAAAACTACAGGTTTTACATCAATCGTAGAGGAAGATATCACTACTAATACCCTACCTACTTATCCACTGATCAAACGAATTCAGCGTGAATCAGGATATGCGCAATCTGCTAATTCTACAGCTGTTGCTGAGTGGATTAGTCGGCTGGGGATACTGCATTATTTGATTCTTTCTTATCGTAAGAACCCTTAGTAGTCCAATTCAATAGTCAAGATTGTCACCAAAACCCCGGTTTCTTCTCAGTATGTGGGCAAGATAACATCAAGCTAAACTCGTAGCAGAAACCGGGTTTATTTAAGCTGGACTGAAAGTTTTTTAATATCAACAGTGGCAATACTGCATCTATGTTTACAGAAAATCTCACGCATATTTTATTTCGTCACTGGCAGCAGACTCTCCAACCTTTTGGAGTTAACCAAATAGCTATGGAGACAGGTTTTGCTCAATTAATCGATTCCTATTCTGCTCCTCATCGTTACTACCATAATCTGAAGCACATTAATCATGTTCTGGAGATAATTCAGACTTTACAAACTTATACTGACAACTTAGCTGCCGTACAATTGGCTGCTTGGTTTCATGATGTTGTATATGAGGCTCAAGCAAAAGATAATGAAGAAAACAGTGCTGAATATGCAGATAAATTACTCAGAAATTTAGAAATTCCTATTAATCAAATTAATACTGTTACCCATCTGATTCTCAATACTAAACACCATCAAGCCGATATAGATGATATTGATAGTCACGTCCTATTAGATGCAGATTTAGGGATGTTAGCTGTTAGTCCAGAGCAGTATCGGGAATATGCAAATAATATTCGCCAAGAATATTCCTGGTTGTCAACATCAGAGTATGTGGTCGCACGGCAACAATTTTTGCAACAATTTTTGCAAAGGCAACAGATATATTTTACGCCTTTGATGCTTGAATTTGCTGAGATATTTGCTAGATATAATCTGAAGGCAGAACTTGAAATACTTTCCCAGTCATAAGTCAGGTCTTTGTGGTGAAATTAAGGGTTTATTCACCACAGAGACACGGAGACACAGAGAGATTATTTAGTAGGGGCCGATTTTGGTTAATAAATCAAACATGGGTAGGAAGTAGCAGGAGGCGATTAAAAACACGATGGAAGCCACTAGCCATAAAATTACATCCCTGTCAGAACTACTTAAGAAGGTTTGTAAACTAAATGGCTCACTTTGTTTATAGCCTCTCATTGAAGGTGGTAACTTATCGCGATAATCAGTGCCGTAGCGTGCTGTCCGTTCAAAGGGTAACTCGCCTTGAGAACGTTGGGGTAAAACCCGCCGCCGTTGGTAAGGAACGGTACTATCACCAAAGTTATCGATGTATTCTTCGCTGTTGAGCAAATCGTTAATGAAGCCTTTTAGTCCTTTGGTTGCAAGGACAATAGACCAGGCGAGTTTTTCGCGATCGCTATAAATATTCCGCCCTAGAATCCTTTGTACACAGAGTTCTACAAAGCGGTAATTATTGTTAGCATCGTAATTGAGCCGTCTAAACGAATCGGATAAGACTAATCCGCTAATAAAGTCTTTGACTGTGATCTGTCCGGCTTTGAGTTGAGATTCTAGGAAGATTTGACGATTATTCAACAGCATCTGCTGTTCATGAAAAACTTGGCGATAGGCTGCCACAATCAACACATCCATTTCACTAGCTGACAACAGGTTATCGGTTGTGTAAACTCTCGGCTGTTCATCCCCAGGTATCTCAAAGCTAGTCACACGCTGATTTTGAGATGAAGGGGCATACTCCAACAAAGGAATTGACATAATGAACACCTCTATGCTGAATAAAATTCACCTAAAAAATTCCGTCATCGTATCGAATGAGCAGCAACCAATGACCGCAGCTTCCAACTACGGGTGATGTAACTGTCAACCGTGTACGGAATCTCAGAATCCAGAATACGCTTGTGTAGAGATTTCGCCTGTTGATTTGCGAAACAAAGCAGTAATTCGTAACATTTGATCGTCAGTCTTCTCCGCGCCAAAACGCTAGGGGGTTCTGAGTGGGACGGCAATCAGGATAATATCGCAGGTGAGATTCCATAGTAGATTCCCCAGAGGGGGGTGCAATTCCCAATCCGAGGCAGAGGTGAGAGAGCGATCGCGCAAATTGTTCGTGGTGTCCCGGAAACCCGACATGAGCATGGGCATATTCGTGGACAACTAAGAACAACCAGTCTGCTGGCACTACTCGTCCCACATCAATCAGGATGGTAATTGGATGTGTCTGAAGGTTGCAGAGAGCATCAATTCCAAAACACTGAGCAATAGGAGCAGCACAAATTTGAATAGCAGGTTGCTCCCAAGGGTGAAAACAATCGTGGCAAGCCTGAAGATAGTTTTCCAGTTGTGTATTCACCGCATCAATATGCTCACCGATCCAGGCACATAGAGGAATGCGGTTATTCATATCATAAACCACATCTATCATCTCTGAGTCAAGAGCTAGACACCTAACTCCATAAAGGTAGTCTAACCCTCGTGCCACTGGATCGGTACTGCTGGTAATGATTAATTTACCAACCAAAGAAGGAGAAGTGTTTTGTGGGTTGAGCCGCATTGTTAATCTGGTCAGGAGTCAGGTTAGAAGCAACCTCTGAAGCATCTGCAATCCGAAATTCGGTACAAAAGGTAGCAGTGCTAAAACCACCAAACCGTTTGACTGTGCTAGTTCGCATCCTGAGACTGGGGCTGACGAACCAAAACCTCTCAATCGAACTCATCGTGTCGTACTCAGTCGTCAGGACTAACGCATCTTCATCATCCATGTGATAGCGTCCTGCTACTGGGACAATCTCGGCATAGCCTCGTTCTCGCAGCAATGAGCCTTGGCGGGGGTTATCGGCATCAGGAATCAGGGAGAAGACTGTAGAGCCTTCATGATTTTCTTCTTCTTTATCCCATCCCATTGCACCTTGCCAAGTTACAAAAGCACCACCGATCGCTAATTTGGGGTCAACCTCATGGAGTTGGCAAATTTCAATCACTTGAGGATGATCAGCAGCAAAGGCTTGTACCTGGATATCTGATTCCCCAGCTTCCGATCGCTTGAAGGCCAGGTGGTGTGTCGTTCGCTGCGATCGCCATCTCCCTGTACTTAGTTCAAAAAACTCCATTGCATCCATAAAAAGCTAACTCCAAACAACAAGTTGAAAACCCTCTGCTCATAAATTATAAAACGTTAAGAAGTTGCCAACAAAAACTTATACCAAAGAAGCGGACACAACTGAACTCGCTACTACAAACAGCACACCTCGTTTATTCGTAATCGTCTAAAAGTGTCCACTTGTCAAGTAGGCGTAACTTTTGTTAACCTTATATCTAGAGGCTAGACAAACCTAAAGTTGCGAAACACTGGAGAGTAAAAACTATGGACATTCCAATGGAGCTGAACTTAGAGCAGAAATTCAACCTCAAACTTTATGAAGAGCAGGTGAAGGGATTAAGTCAGGAAGAATCTCAAAAATTTCTCTTGGAAGTGCTGCGACAGTTAATGGTCAAAGACAATATGATTAAGCATCTTCTTAAGCAAGTTTAGGCTCACCTCTCAGAAAAAATACCAATTAATCCCCCCTCGTTTCGCCCCTCTCAAAGAATTTTACATAGTTTCCCCAGTCAGGGTAGTTCTGGCTGGGGTATTGTTTTTTATGTTAAGGATTGTTACTTAGTTTCTCATAACTGAGACTGAGGTAGGCATCATCTTTTATGTTCTATATTGTCTTGTTCACAGAACAGACACTCAAGTTTTATAGATAACCAATATTCAAGGAGAGCGAAATGCTTGACGCTTTTTCTAGAGCTGTAGTTTCAGCAGATGCCAGCACTTCCACCGTATCTGATATTGCTGCCCTCAGATCCTTCGTTGCTAGTGGTAACAGACGTTTGGATGCAGTAAATGCGATCGCTAGTAATGCTAGCTGCATGGTTTCTGATGCTGTAGCTGGAATGATCTGCGAAAACCAAGGTTTGATCCAAGCTGGTGGTAACTGCTATCCTAACCGTCGCATGGCTGCTTGCTTGCGCGATGCTGAAATCATCCTCCGCTATGTAACCTACGCTCTATTAGCTGGTGACGCATCAGTTCTAGATGATCGTTGCTTGAACGGTTTGAAAGAAACCTATGCGGCTCTAGGCGTACCCACCACCTCAACCGTGCGTGCTGTTCAAATCATGAAAGCTCAAGCAGCTGCTCACATTCAAGACACCCCAAGTGAGGCTCGTGCTGGTGCCAAATTGCGCAAGATGGGAAGTCCTGTTGTAGAAGATCGTTGCGCTAGCTTAGTTGCTGAAGCTTCTAGCTACTTCGATCGCGTAATTTCTGCTCTGAGCTAATTAATTGCGATTTGCAATTAACTCAACAGATTAACATCCAACACATTTTAAATTAAAAGCCTTTTGGGAGATTGAAGAAATGAAATCAGTTGTTACCACCGTTATTGCATCAGCAGATGCCGCAGGTCGTTTCCCCAGCACCTCTGATTTAGAATCAGTACAAGGTTCTATCCAACGTGCAGCTGCTCGTTTGGAAGCTGCTGAAAAGCTAGCTAACAACATTGATGCAGTTGCAACCGAAGCTTACAACGCTTGTATCAAAAAGTATCCTTACTTGAACAATGCTGGTGAAGCTAACTCCACCGATACCTTCAAAGCTAAGTGCGCTCGTGACATCAAGCACTACTTGCGCTTGATCCAGTACAGCTTGGTAGTTGGCGGTACAGGCCCCTTGGATGAATGGGGTATTGCTGGACAACGTGAAGTTTATCGTGCTTTGGGCTTACCCACCGCTCCTTACGTTGAAGCATTAAGCTATGCTCGTAACCGTGGTTGCGCTCCTCGCGATATGTCTGCTCAAGCATTGACTGAGTACAATGCACTACTTGACTACGCTATCAACTCTTTGTCCTAGTCAACTGCTAGACTTGTGATTTGGTGACAGGTGTACATTGTTACCCTGCAAGCCCAGAGGTTCTTGGCTCTTTGCTTTGCCTGTTAAGGTTGAGTAATGGCAAAGAATCTCTGGGCTTGTTTTGTTTTAAACTAAAAATCGTGATGTATTTAGGGGTGAAATTTAAACGCAGAGGGTAAGAGAGGTAAGCGCAGAGGTACGCCAAGAGAAGGAGTATTTGTTGAGGGCTGACAGCTAACTGCTGATATATATATGGATAAACGCTTTTTTAATTTTTTTAATCTTACAGAAGACCAGGCGATCGCTCTTTTAGATACGCCTCAAGACCAGTTGAGTGAGGATGATTCACGCTATATTGCGGCTTCTCATTTGGTAAATTTCCCTACCGAGCAATCTATTAATGCCCTGATGCGGGCTGTGCAGCAAACTGACCCCAGCTTAGATAACCGCATTGTCCGCCGTAAGTCGGTGGAAACTTTGGGGCGATTGCAAGCGGAGGTAGCCATACCAGTAATTCGCACTTGTCTGAGTGATGAAGACTGCTACACTGTGGAAAATGCTGTTTGGGCGATCGGTGAAATTGGGACTCAAGACACGGATATCCTAGAAGATGTGGCTCAATTGCTGGATAAGCCGGGGCAAACCCACCGCGTAATTATTCATACACTGACAAAGTTTAATTATCAACCTGCCCTAGAACGTATTCGCAAGTTTGTAGATGATGCTGACCCACCTACAGCAAGTGCTGCAATGGCCGCAGTTTGCCGTTTAACTGGGGACTATTCCCAGATGGGGAAGGTGGTGGCGATGTTGCAACACCCGAATGTGTTAGGACGGCGGTTATCCATCCAAGATTTGATGGATGCTCGATATTATGACGCAATTCCTCATATTGCTCGATGTCCAGTATCTCTGATCTTTCGGTTGCGAGGCATTCGGACGTTAGCAGAAGCCGGAATCTCTGCGGGAGCAATTACTTTTGCCACAATTCAACCTTATTTAGAGCAGACGTTATACGACCATCCGCATGATTTGGGTTTGGTGCATAGTTACCCAAGTCCCCCAACTTTGCCAATTCTGATTCGAGGATTGTACGAAACTGACTTTGGGCGTTGCTATTTGGCAGCCAAAACTATTCTTGACTATTACGCCGATGCTGCTCCTGAAGCTTTGTTTACTACCTACACCGAAGAAGCTAATAATGACTATGGCGCACACTTCCATGTGATCAAGTTGTTCGGTTGGTTGAAACATTCCCCAGCCTACGATTTGCTGATTGAAGGATTGTATAACAAACAACCACAATTTCAAAAATCACGGGCTGCTGCGGCGATCGCTCTCGGTGAACTCGGTGAAGCACGGGCAATTCCTGAACTGAAAGCCTGTCTAGAAAACAAAATTTGGGATCTGAAGTATGCGGCGTTAATGGCACTGGAAAAACTTGGTGATACCAGTGGTTATGAACAACTCGCCAACGATGACGATTGGCTGATTCGGGAAAAAGCTAAATCACAGAAGCAGTACCGAGTTATGAGTGCTGAGTTATGAGTGCTGAGTGCTGAGTTAGGGGTGCTGTTAGCGGTAGCGAGGCGTTTAGCCAGTGCTGAGTTATGTTAGCGGTAGTGGGGTGTTTAGCCGGTGCTGAGTCAAGATTTTATTGCACATTATTTGCACATTTTTGATAATCTATTTTGTTAAAACTTTGTTATGTCTACAGAAGAATTATTTCAACAACTTAAACACCCCAACCCCCACTTGCGCGACCAAGCAATGTGGGCTTTGGCTGAGAATCCTGATGCAACAACGATTCCCAGACTGATGAGCATTCTTGATGAGGAAAATACCACCTATCGACGAGCAGCTGTGAAAGCTTTAGGTGCGATCGGTCATGATGCGGTAACTCCTCTGGTTGCAGCTTTGCTTAACAGTGAAAATGTCACAGTACGGGGAAGTGCCGCCAAAGCACTGGCTCAAGTGGCGATTAATCATCCAGATGTTCCCTTTTCAGAAGAAGGTGTGCAGGGTTTAAAGACTGCCCTCAATGACTCCAATCCTGTGGTGCATATTGCCGCCGTGATGGCGTTGGGTGAAATTGGTACTCCCGTTGTGGATGTTTTGATTGAAGCATTGCAAACCACAGATAACCCCGCACTGGGAATTTCCCTAGTAAATGCTTTAGCCTCAATTGGCGATCGCCGAGGTGTAGAGGTGTTAACATCTTTAATTCAGGATGAATCTACCGATTCCTATGTCCGCGAGTCAGCGACTAGTGCATTGTCTCGCCTAGAGATGACGGTGAAGTTTCAGAGAGGAGAACAATAATAGGTGACAGGGGACAGGTGACAGGGGATAGGAAAAAAATTTGGGTTTGTAAAATGTAAAGATAAACTGCAAAAAGTTTCTTTATCCTAATAACCGTGAATCTCCAAACCGACGCAGACAAACCACAAGCCAGCACCAGTCAAAATATTGCTCCAGAAACAGAAAAAATTCTCTGTCCTCATTGTCAGCGCACAGCTACAAACGGCATCAAATGTAAGGGGCTTTGTGTAGCTGACAGTGACTATTAAGGCATTAAATTAAAAAATCAAATCTTATTACTCTACTCCAGCCATGTCAGATTCTCAAACAATTAGTGCAGCAGTTGCCAAACTCTACAATACCTATCCATTCCCGCCAGAACCGTTATTAGATGAACCACCTCCAGGTTATAACTGGCGTTGGAACTGGCAGACAGCGTATAACTTCTGCACCGGACAAAAACCCCCTCATCACAATGTCCGCATCCTCGATGCTGGCTGTGGAACGGGGGTAGGAACAGAATATTTGGTGCATCTCAATCCTGATGCGGCGGTTGTGGGGATTGATTTGAGTGCTGGCGCATTGGCTGTAGCTAAAGAGCGTTGCCAAAAATCAGGGGCTACAGGGGTAGAATTTCATCACCTGAGTTTATTTGATGCCGAGCAACTACCGGGTGAGTTTGATCTGATTAACTGTGTGGGAGTTCTGCACCATACCCCTGACCCAATTCGCGGGATTCAAGCCTTGGCAAAAAAGCTATCGCCGGGTGGGATAATGCACATTTTTGTGTATGGCGAACTAGGACGTTGGGAAATCAAGTTGATGCAAGAGGCGATCGCACTACTACAAGGTGATAAACGAGGTGATTACACCGATGGCGTAGCAGTTGGGCGACAACTTTTTGCAGCATTACCAGAAGATAACCGCCTCCGCAAGCGCGAAGAAGAACGCTGGTCTTGGGAAAATCAACGGGATGGCTACTTTGCAGATATGTATGTGCATCCGCAAGAGATTGATTACAACATCAATACGCTGTTTGAGTTGATTGATGCGTCAGGATTAGAGTTTCTCGGCTTTTCTAATCCGCAGATTTGGGATTTAGCACGATTAATTAGTAAAGCACCAGAACTAATTGAACGTTCTCAAGATTTGAGCCAACGCCAGCTTTATCGATTGATTGAACTACTCGATCCGCCAGCCATTACCCACTACGAGTTTTTCTTAGGACGCAGCCCCATCACCAGAGAAGATTGGGCATCTGATGCCAAGCTGCTGTCTGCAATACCCGAACCAAGTCCTTGCATTCAGGGATGGCGAGATAGTCAACAATTCTTCAATCACGACTATCAGATTGTGCGTCTAAATGATGCCGAGTGGCAGTTTCTTTGCGCCTGTGATGAGAATCAAACAGTTAATCAAATCTTGCAGAGAATTGACGCTAGTTTAGAGGATGTGCGATCGCTCCAACGGCAGCAAATCATTCTCCTCACTGCCAAAACAGAGTAGTCAAGACTCTATCAGCAACCGTTTTAATGGTGTGCGATGCCTAGGGCGTAGTGATCGCTGATGAATTGCAAATAGTCTCAATTAACCACTATTTCATGGTTGCTAGTTGATGTTATCACCGAAATTGGCGATCGCATCACTATATAGATATTAGCGTGCCAAAATACCCCACCTTCCAGAGCGATGGGATATTTTTTCTTTGCAAGTAAGCTTTTTCCTGCTATTGCTGTCAAAACAGCTACAAAATTTCATTAACTTTGTTTACTTTTTGTTACAAATAGTTAATAATACTAGTTATGTATACATTAATTAAAGCTGTAAACGCTTTTTAAGCGTTTAGCTTGATACTCATTAAACCCATAGTCAAGGTACACCTATGCCTTTTACCATTGATTCAGCTCGTGGTATTTTTCCCGAAACGCTTGCTGCCGATTTAGTCCCAGCAACCATTGCCCGCTTCGGTCAACTTAATGCTGAAGATCAGCTAGCTCTCATTTGGTTTGCTTACCTGGAAATGGGTAAAACAATCACCATTGCTGCACCAGGAGCAGCAAACATGGTATTTGCAGAAGGAACATTGAATCAACTGAAGCAAATGTCGTTCCGGGAACAAACTCAGGTGATGTGCGACCTAGCAAACCGTGCTGATACGCCTATTTGTCGTGCCTACGGAATATGGTCTGCCAATATCAAGCTTGGTTTTTGGTATCAGTTGGGACAGTGGATGGAGCAAGGTATTATCGCTCCGATTCCAGAAGGATATCGGCTATCGGCAAATGCCGCAGCAGTTCTACAAGCAATTCGTGGTCTAGAGTCTGGACAGCAAATTACCGTTCTGCGTAATTCTGTACTTGATATGGGTTTTGACCCCAATAAGTTGGGCAGCTACACCAAAGTGAGTGAAGCTGTTGCTGTGCCGAAAGAAATGGCTGAACGGATTCCAGTCGCTATTGAAGGTGTTGATAATCCCACCATCCTAAGTTACATGGATAACTTAAATGCCAATGACTTTGATGCGTTGATAGAGTTATTCACTCCCGATGGTGCATTACAACCTCCTTTTCAAAAACCGATCGCAGGTAAGGATGCCGTCTATCGTTTTCTGAGAGAAGATTGTCAAAACCTGAAGTTGATACCAGAGCGTGGTGTTTCTGAACCCGCAGAGGATGGCTACACTCAAATCAAAGTCACAGGTAAAGTACAAACTCCTTGGTTCGGTGCTGGTGTTGGGATGAACATGGCATGGAGATTCTTACTTACTCCTGATAATAAAATCTTTTTCGTAGCGATCGACTTACTGGCATCTCCAAAAGAGTTGCTCAATTTGGTTCGCTAGTACGGGAGTAATTCTCCTTTTATACTGTTAAAGAAATACACTTGGAAAATGGGGAGATAGGCTTATTAAGCTCATCTCCCCACTCATCCTAAATCTGTGGTCTGATTCAGTACACTAGACCTCTTGCAAAAGTCCGAAAATGAGATGTGTCATTCTGAACGAAATGTAGAATCTTTGAGATGTTTCGCTTCGCTCAACATGACAGCTTCAGCATTTATGCAAGAGGTACACTCTCTACAATCAGGGCATAGCATTGTCTTGTCCTGTAACGTCCGTATAAAATCTGTAATTAATATAGGTAGAGATACTCTTGCTAAAAAGGGTATCTTAAGATAATCGCATGAAGGTAAACGAAGTTAGTTGGTCTGATTTAGAACAAGAAGTTGCTCAAACCGCATTTCAAACAGCATACGAGCGGGAAATCAACGCTCTGATTCAGGAGGTTCGCGACAACGCGGATAAGGTTTGCAAGTTAGAAGATATCTGGAGTTTGCATAACTTTCTCAGTGCCAAAAGACACGAGATTGATGGCAAGTATGATTACAACTATTCAGTTCTCGTATTTGTGTTTGCAACTCTGGTGAAACAGGGATGGTTACATTTGGATGAACTGAAGGGACTTGATAAGGAGAAGGTTGCTAAGATTGGCTCTCTTTCCCGGATGTAGCTACCAGTCATCTTCTGATTGGCGTTCAATTTGCGCGATCGCTAGTTTAGCCAATATTCGCACTACTTCTTGTTGATCATTAAGAACTGCCTGTAATGGTTCTAACGCACTGCGATCGCCAATTTTACCGAGGGAATTAATAGCTGCTTTCCTCACATCTAAGTCGGTATCTTGAATTGCCAGAATTAAATGGGGAACAGAGGGGGGATAATTCACTTGTCCCAATGCTGATGCTGCTTCTGTACGGATGATTGATTCTGGGTCAGTTAAAGCTGAAACCAGAAGGTTGCAAGATTTTTCGTCTGACTGCTCCTGCGCCACATGACCCAAAGCCCCAATTACAGCACATCGCACATCAAGGGAAGCGGCGTTCAATGCTTCGTACAGATAGTCTGCTGCTTCTGAGCCAATAAACGCCAATGCCCATGCAGCGTGACCTTTAATATCTTCAGAATGCTCGTTGGATGCCAGAATTTCAAGCAACGCGGGTACAGCAGCTTCTCCTGTTCTTGCTAACGCTCCAGCAGATGAACTTCTGACTACCGTATCCTCATCATTCAGAAAGGCATGAAGCAAGTTTGGTACAGCACTTGAGTCAGAGATGATTGTAAGTGTTTTAGCCGCAGCCCGCCGCACAACGACATTAGCATGATTTGCTAGAGCCTCAACTAGAAATGGGGTTGCCGGTTCACCAATTTCACCCAAGGTTTCGGCAAACCGCAGTCGCACCAATCCACGGGTATCTCCCAAACCTTCCACCAGTTGTTTAAGAACTTTCTGATCTGTAGAGTCGAAGGTTTCTAGAGTAATCTGCTCATTCACCCTCTGAACCAGATCATCATTTTCAGCCTGAACTCGCAGCATTGGATCATCCATTGCTGGAGTTTTAGAGTTGAGCGAGTGACTCATCACAAATTCCCTATCACCGTGATTGTTAAATGATCTAGTTACCATCGGTCAAATTAGACTGATTGCTGCTGGCGGAGTGCCTCCAGAGTTGCATCAATCTGGGCTAGCTGAGGTTGCAGACTAGCAAGTGCTTGTGCCTTCATGATTTTAGCGCGTTGTGCCATTGATAGGGTGTCACTAACCAGGCGTTCCCGATATTGTTCCAATTCAGCGATCGCTTCGGTCAATTCTTCAGGGTTAGCTTCATCGATTGAGGTAATTTCTGTATTATCAGCCATATTTGTTGTGTTTCCTAAAGTACAGATTTTAAATGTTCATGTTCGATTTTCTCAGATCCAGTTACCAAAGGGCAAACCTTTTAAACTTGTATAGAGACGTAGCGATGCTCCGTCTCTACAATTTTTTTTGGAGATGTCTGATAGGTTAAGCATCACCAGTCTTTTGATTGATCGCCACGACCAGTTCTCGATATCGACGTGGATCTCCTTCTGCTAACACTTGCCGTTCCTGGTCTTTGCGCCCGTACAAACCCTCCATAATCCTCTGCCAGTCCATAGAGGACAATGGTGAGGGTTGATCGTCTATTATTTGGGGCTGAACTGGAACAGTTTCTGCTTGGAGGTGCTGCTGTGCCATCCAGACACGCCCACGCACTGCCCAACTTTCATCCTTGACAGCCATTTGTTCAAACTGTGAGTGGATTTGCGATCGCCACTCTGGATAAGTCACGGCAATTGCATCGGCCAGAAACTGTAAGCCGACTACGGCTGAATAGCGTACCACCCACTCGTCATCTTCCTGAGCCACAAATAGCAGGGCATCCATTGCTTCTGCTTGGGCAATTTCTAAGAGTTCATCAGGAAACCAGTGCCACTTCATCATTCCTAGACCTCTAGCAGCAGCCCGTCTGACACTGAGGGCAAAGTCAGCCGTGGCTGCTCCCAACAAGGTCAATAACCCTCTGGGGTCGCCAATTCCTGCCAAGGCGCGGATTGTCCAAGCTCTGGCGGTGTAGTTATGGTTATCCAGTAGCTCCAACAGAAACGGTACTGCGGGTTCTCCAAGTTGAATTAACCCATCCACAGCCGCCACGGCTGCACCTGGATTGTTGTAGCTCAAAGAGGCAATCAAGGTGGGAATTGCTCCTTCTAAACGAGCCTCTGCCAAGTTTTTTACAGCTTCTTGCAAAAGGAGAGAAGAATCTGCGTCTTCTACTGCACGAATTAGAGTGTCAAGGTAATCAGCCATGAGGGAGAAGGGACGCGATAAGTTATACCTTTTACATTTTCGCTCTTTCTGCTACAATAGCGCATCCATTAATTTCATTACTTTTATTGCCCCTGGGGATAAATCGGGTGGTGTAGACTGTAGCAATTGCTTTTCCAGTAAACCCTTGAGGGAAATTAGCTTGAGGCTGTTTTCTGCCAGAGTCTCAGAAATCGCTTCGGCTGCTGGTAAATACCCAATTGCTCCCAAATCTGCCAAAACTGCCCGACGTAGCTGCAAATCTTGGTGAGCTAGTGCTTGGATGAGGCGATCGCCATACTGATTGGATATTTCAGTTGCTTCTGAGGTTAGCTGATACATTGCCCGTGCTGCGGCATACTGAATCCGGGGAATGAAGTGATCTAAAAATGTTTCAATCAAGGGAATGGCATCGATTGCCCCTAATGTTCCCAATGCTTCTAGAATGGCATCGAAGGGTTGGGTAAGCTGGGGTGGTTCTGGTGCTGGTAGCGTTCCCGGAACTTGATTATTGAGCAACTCGATCAACCTAGGAATGCAGGATAAGTCTCCTAACATCTCCAGAGATTGGGCTGCGGCTTCCCTAACATAGAAATCAGAGCATTCCAGCGACCGGATCAATGCCGGAACTGCCCGTTTTCCCCCCAGTTTTCCTAATGCTCTCGCCGCATTTCGCCGCAGGGGATAGCCACCAGCATTGGTGCGATCTTCATCGTCTTCTAGTGCTGTAATCAATACATCAATGGCTTCTGGGACATCCACCCGAAACCGTCCTAACCACCAAGCAGCATACACGCGCAATCCCAAATCTTCACCCTGGAGATTTGCGATCGCCTGCTCTACAGTTAATTGGTTATCATCCCGAATACTAGATTCGTTGTCCATAGAGAATGTTCAAAAATTCAAAATCCAAAACTAACAAATTTACTTGACTTTTGAATTTTAACTATAAAAAACAATACCCGGAGGGGTAAACAATCACTAACTTCTGTCAGTCATTGCATACCCCTCCGGGTCGAAGCAGCTTACTAGCTGAGTGCGTTGATAGCGTAGTCGATGTAGGAGTTTGCTTCAACAGCAGGATCACCACTCAAACCGTGGTTAGCTTTGATATATTTCAGAGCTTCAACATACCAGCTAGGAGATAGATCAAAGGTGCGGTTGATTTCAGCAATACCACCGATTAGGTAGTCATCCATTGGGCCTGTACCACCAACAACTAGGCAGTAAGTAACCATGCGGAGGTAGTAGCCGATGTCACGAACACACTTGTCTTTGCCAGTTTGGGTAGAAGCAAAGTTAGGTCCAGAGGTGCTGGTGGTGTAGGGGTATTTGCTGTATACAGCATTAGCAGCACCAGAAGCTAGACTAGAAGCCTTTTCGCTCAATCCTTTTGCAGCTTCTAAACTTGCTTTAGCTTGGCGGAAACGACCAAATGCGGTTTGGATTTCGGTGGAGCTGAGAAAGCGTCCTTGGGAATCAGCAGCAGCTACTGCTTCGGTCAAAGGGGTTTTCATGTTAGATTTTCTCCCAATAATCTTGTTTGATGAAATGGCTTTTAGCAATCGCTTCAGCTATCTGAAGCTGATTAAAAAAATCGATGAATAGCTGATTTAGGAAACCGCAGAAGCAGCTTTGTCAAAATAGCTTGCTACTTCAGACATGAGGCTGGCACAGTCGCCTCTGGAGATACCATTGGTGTCGCCTGCGATCGCAACCGCAGCATCTTTCATCTTTTGAACGCCTGCTGCTACAGAAGCACCGGGAGTTCCTAGAGCCAAGTATGTTTCTCTCAGACCGTTGAGGCAGCGATCGTCTAGAATGCTTGCATCTCCAGCGAAAATAGCGTAGGTGATGTAGCGCAAGATGATTTCCATGTCGCGCAGACAAGCAGCCATCCGACGGCTAGTGTAAGCATTACCACCAGGAGCAATCAACTGGGGCTGCTCTGCAAACAGAGAACGAGCTGCATTTGCCACAATTGTGGATGAATTGCTGGTAATACGGTTCACAACGTCCATGCGTTTGTTGCCATCAGAAACGATTGCACTCAAAGCATCCAGTTGAGAAGAACTCAGGTATTCACCCCGTGCATCAGCCTGGGAGACAACCTTTGCAAATGCGTCGAACATAAACTCAATCTCCTAATTCGTTTAAGTTGCGGACAATTTAGGTCAAAACAAAATTCGGTTAGCTTAGACTAAACAAGTCCTAAACAGCCGAAAAAATATAGAACAGTGACCTGCGAGATGCGTTCCTTCCTTCCCACAAGGAAGCTTGGAAACTTTTACAGTTCTTAATAATTATAGAACTTGACTCATCAGGCAACCAAACAAGTTGCACCTGTTTTGTCTATATTTTTGTTTATACTATGTCGTTGGATCATTATTTATTACAAATTATCAAGAACTTTTTACAATGGCGGAAAAACTTAACTGGTGAGGAATGCAATTCAGTATCAAAGGCAGAGTATACATACCTCTGGCTGAAGATTAGCTCTAAATCTTTACGTTTGTACAGTAAAAAGAAATATGAACAGGAGTGTAAAGAAACATTACAATCCTGATTTTTTTCTTGAGTGCTGAGTGCTGAGTGCTGAGTGCTGAGTAGTGAGTGGGTGGGCATTGTATTTTTCTCCCCCTGCTCCCCCTGCTCCCCCTGCTTTCTTTTCCCCTGTCACTTCGTTGCAGCTAACTTTCGTTCCAAGTCGAACAAAAAGCCGTGGATATATTCTTCTGTCCATTCAGTACCGTAAAAACGGGTGAACATTCCCCGTGCTGGGTCTTTTTCTGCCCGGTAGTGCAGATAGCGCAGTTGAGCTTCCTGAATATCAGCCCTTTGCTGGGAGTCGGTTACGGGTTCTGCTTGGTCAACAAAATCCAGGTATGCCTGGAGATACTCCTTAAAAGCCGCAAAAACATGGGTTTCCACCACCTCAGTTTGCTGGGGTCGAGTCCAGAGAAACGCGGGTGAGAAAAAGGGCTGGGCTTCTGCGGGGAAGTCGCCGCCCCAGGGTAAATGCTGCTGATATGCCTGAAAAATTGGCAGTATGGGCTGGGTATATTTCCCTTGATACTCTAGATCATCCCGAAATAGGGGTTGCATATCCAGCGCGATTAAGTGACCTCCTGGCAAGGTAACTAAATCTGCTCCAAAGAAGGGCAGGTCATAGTTGAGGTGTGGGAAAATCACAAAATTTAACACTTGCAGCGAGTTACCCCCCTGGACATGGGCGGCTCGGATTTGCCGGAGTTTGGGAGATTGATAAGCGTAGCTGGTGGTTAAAACTTCTTCTTGATGTTTACCTTTGCCTACCATTGCCTGTTTTGACTCAAACCCAACGGGAATGGGATAAGGCTGCAAGTCTAGACGTTCGTGTAAAAGCGCGATCGCGTAATCCAAAAATGGCTGATAGAGAGTCACGTCGCTTTGCTCCAAATTCAAAATTAACAATCACGATACATAAATCGCGCAGCACTACTAATCGCCGGGTGTGATCTGGGGTGGTATCGTTTGCTATTGCATTTAGTAAATTCAAATTACTTTTTGGCTGCCTTAGTCGCTAACGGTACAGCATCCTCAAACAAAAATTCATGCAAAAACCGCTCTGACCATTCATGTCCAAAATAGCTACTAAACAAACCAGAGGCTGGGTCACGTTCGGCACTGTATTGGTCATAATCTTTTTGGGCTTTGACAATCCGTTGAATGTCTGATTGATCAGTCAGGGGTTTAGCTTCTGCGAGCATCTGCCAGTACAGATTTAAATAATCTTTGAATGCCTCAAACACTCGCGTTTTCACCGTTTCTGCATCGGTTTTGGCAAACAACAGATATTTTGAAAAGTATTGGTTCGCATCATAAAATTTCATTTCCAGGTCTTGTACAAGGTCTGGATACTTCTGATGTAATGTCTGCAAAGGGTGGATGTACTTTCTCAGGTAAGCTTCATCCTGAAATAAAGGCTGGAAATCCATGACAATCAGATTTTTGATCTGACCGAAAGACAGAAAGTCGATGCCAAGTAAGGGTAACTCGTAGTAGTGATTAGGATAAATTACACTATTAAGGATCTGGGCGCTTGCGCCTGCATCAATGTAGGTATAGCGGATTTTCCGATACTCAGGACACTGATAGCACCAGCTCTGAATGGTAGCGGGATTTCTACCGCGATCGCTTACCTGATACTCTAGTCCTGCCGGAATTGAGCGACTCTGCAATTTAAACCTTTGAACCAGGGATTGTTCCAGATGCTCAAGGAAGCACTTATACATAAGATTTATAGACTCATTTGCCTTAACCTCTGACAATACGGGATTTTTGAACAAGCCGTCTCAAATAAGTTAAACAAAGTAACGATCCTTAACGTGATAACACCAATTTTTAAATTAATACTTTTATGATTTCTACAGAGCAAGTAATTTATTGTATTAATCCCAACTGCGATCACCCAATTAATACTGTCGGTGATATTGTTTGTGCCAATTGCCAAACTCCCCTGGTTTACCGTTATCTCTGGGCTACTGGCTCATTAGCAGCTAAGATTACCCCAGGTATAAAAATAGCAGATAGATATCAGGTAATAGCACCTCAAGTTTGGCTAGACACTCAGTCGGGATTGTCGCCAGATGTCCCCAAAGAATTACCAGCAGTAATTATCCCCTACCTCCGTTTATACCCAGAGCATTTGCATCTCCCCCAAGCCTATGGATTTGTTTCTTCTGGGGAAGAAGGTCAAGACGATATCCTCTTACTAGAAAATGTCCCCATAGATAAACAGGGAAATCTCTATCCCTCTGTTAGTGGTGCGTGGGAACAAGCAACAGCCGTCAGACAAGTCTACTGGCTTTGGCAAATTCTCCAACTTTGGAAACCTTTGTCAGAACTAGGACTTAGGCAAAGTCTATTGATTGCAGATAACCTGCGAGTTCAGGGTTGGTGTGTGCGACTATTAGAACTCCACGCCATCACAGTTACAGAACAGCCTAGTTTGGGGGATTTAGCCCATGCTTGGCAGCCTCTAGTGGCATCTGCCAAAATCCCAGTTGCCGGAGAATTAAGCAACATAGTCCAGCAGATGAATCACTCTGACATAGAGTTAGATACTATTGCTACTCAACTCAATACCTTGTTACTCTCAACCGCAGGAGAATTACCCTTGACTCTCCAGGTGGTAGGTGCGACAGATACAGGAATGCAACTCACACAAAATGAAGATACTTGTTTTCCTAACAGCCTGGATAATTCAGAGGATTCATTACTATCAACTCTGTCAATTGTTTGCGATGGTATTGGCGGACATCAAGGTGGCGAAGTTGCTAGTCAATTAGCAGTGCAGTCCTTAAAATTACAAATGCGTGCTTTATTAGCAGAGGTAGCAGAACAGCCACAAATATTACCACCCAACTTGTTACAAGAACAACTAGAGGCGTGCTTGCGGGTAGTGAATAACGTCATTAGCTACCGCAATGACGAACAAAAACGCCAAGGTAGAGAACGGATGGCGACAACTCTCGTCATGGCTGTACAAGTTCCGCAAAAAGTGATCACACCATCTGGTTGGCAATCAAAGAATGCCCATGAACTTTACCTGGTGAATGTGGGTGATAGCCGCGCTTACTGGATAACTCATGAATATTGCCAACAATTGACAGTAGATGATGATGTAGCTACTAGAGAAGTTCGTTCGGCACGGAGTTTGTATCATCAAGCATTCCAAAGACCAGATGCTCACGCTCTCACGCAAGCTTTGGGCAGTAAAGATGCCGATTCTCTACGTTTTGGGATTAAACGCTTGATTTTAGAGGAAGATGGCATATTATTACTGTGTTCTGATGGTTTAAGTGATCACAATTGGGTAGAAAAATCTTGGCAGCATTACGCAGTACCTATATTAAAAGGTGAAATGGCGATCGCAGATGCTGTTAATCAATGGATTGAGTTAGCTAACGAAAAAAATGGTCATGATAATATCTCAGTGGTGCTGACCCTCTGCCGTCTCAGTAAAGATTATTTAGTGCCGATTCCTCCACCACAGCCCCTAGTAGAGATTCCAGAGGAATTAGAACCAACAGAAACAGAAGAATCGGCCTTAGCAGAAATAGAACCCCAATCTACCTTGGCAGAAAGTTCTCAAGCCCTGTTAGATTTAGAACTCACAGAAGAAGAACCCAGCCCACCCCCACCTACAAAACCCAGCCACCGGCGTAAATCTTTATTAGTTGTAGGAGGTGTATTAGCCTTACTCATGGGGAGTACGGGCGTAGGATTATTTGCTTTGTGGCAACTTTATCCACAAACTTTCCAACAAATGTGTCAAAAGTTACCCCAACAAGTAAAGCAATTGTGTCCACCACAGTATTGACAAATGGAGCTAAACAACCAACTATCTCGATTTACTCGTTAGTTTAAGGGGAATATCAAGTTAAGCAATTCCGAAATGGCGATCGCATCGAATCGCTAACTTTTCCAGACTTGGCTCTGACTGCTGAACAGATTTTTCAATCAGCCAATCTACCGACATAGACACGACCGAGCAAGATGCTCCATTAAGATAGAATACCGATATTGTTGTAGAATTGAATTTACCGTAAAAGCGCAAATCAATAACAAAGCGGGTTTTTCCTGCCACATTTGCCTATCTATCCTCGAAAAAGTGCTTCTCAAAGAGGAAGAAAAGCTGTTGTCAGTTTCCTTGGCTAAAAACTGCTCCTTAGCGACAAGTGCCGTATTTACGGGTAGACGCAAAAGTGTTTATGCAGTTAATCCTTAATTCCGATTAAGGACAGGGAAATACAGGACATTTACCCATAAACCTGTGAATACATTATAGGTCTAATCAGAATTTATGATGTTAGTGACTAAATTACACTCAAAGCCTGCACGGGCAGGCTTTGTTTATATAGCAGGTAAAGAAGCATAAAATAGAACATCTGTGAAGATGTCTACTATTGAAAGCCACTGTTGTCAACAGTCTATTTGTAAAAAGCCAGTTAGTTCAGTGAGGGTTAGCCGTGGAGACGCTTGTGGAACAGCAAAAGCAAGGTGTAAAGGTTGATATGAAAGTAGGCGATCGCATTCGTGTTAAAGATTCAGTGGTAGTGTACCATCATCCTGAACATCGCGGTGAAGCTTTTGATATCAAAGGCATAGAAGGCGAAATTGTGGATATTGTTACCCAATGGCAAGGTAGACCTGTTAGTGCTAACTTGCCATTGTTAGTCCAAATTAGTAAAAAATTTAAAGTCCATTTACGCGAAAATGAAGTAGAACTCATGTGAACTACCCACATTGACTTGGATTACCAAGTACAGTGTTGGATTCTAGACTCACCGGGGAGTACCTCAGATTAGACTTTGCCTAAGAGCGTGCTATGCGAAACGCCAAGCAGTACGGATGATTGTCAGTCTTGGTGGCTTTTTAGGTAACAGAGGTGAAAACCCATTTGGCGTAGGCTGCGGCGATTATCACGATATCGCCGCCACTTTAAAACAGCTAAATCACTGCTTGATAAGTATGATGTCGTGGCTGTTGAAAAGTTGAACCCCAGATTTTCAATCACCAAAATCGCGTGTATTTTTCGACTCTTGGATGATCACTTGTGATTGCTGAGTATTTAACTGCGAATTACCTCTAGCAATTTGCTGTTGGGAAAACATTTCTCTTAACACCATTGCTGGATCTACATAGTTATTAGCGTACTTCATTACCCAGTGCAGGTGAGGGCCGGTGGTGCGTCCAGTCATCCCAACTCTGCCAATTCTCGCTCCTGTGGGAATTGTTTGGCCTTCCAAAATTTGGATTCCGCCTGCACGATCAATCATAAAACGCCGACCATTAGAGGTTTCTACATTACCTTCCATATGGCAATAGGTGTGTTCCCATTGTCCAGATTTAATCACTATGTGAGTACCACAAGCACCGCGATCGCTCACTTTAATGACTGTACCACCCCACCAATTGCGAATATAACTACCTTGTGGTGTAGCAATATCTAAACCATTGTGAAATTCCCAATTATCAACACCTGTAGCAGAACGACGGTAGCCAAACGCAGAGGTGTAGGCTTGAAAATTCTCCACAGGAAAAGATGCTGCTGACCAAGCATTACCTCTGGCTACTGTATTTGATTTTATTTCTCTAGCTCTCACAATCTCGAATCTGGGTAATAGAGTGATGTAGCTAACAATACTTGTACTTAAAACCAATAGTGTAGCTTTGCCAATAAATACTTCTAATCGCCGCTTATTCATTATTTTTATTCCTTCAGCCACCTAAATTTAACAAAAGAGAATTTATTTAATTTTTTTTTGTAAATACTCTGGTAAATCTCAACCAAAACTTTACATTATTCATAAAAAAAAAGCACTTTACATGAATTATTAGATTTGATATCTAGGTATATACTTACGAGTTTTTACTTATCCAGTCAAATAGCTTAATCTATAAGACTTTTTAGTGTCAAACTATTTATAAATTTTATTTTAATAACTGCTTTCTTGCTATTTAATAGCTGCTTGTAGTTATAATTTATGGGATATTGAGTACAGTATTCACGTATATACTTAAGTATTGGGCTATGACCAAAATAAACATAGCACCTCAAATACTGGAATAGTGGATGAATAAACTTTTACGTCTTGTTGTTTCGGCTCAGTTAATTAATTATAAAAAGGTAAATTTTTATCTTGAGGATAAATTTGTAGTGAATATTGGTAGTGATCATGTAGCTAAAACTTAAATACCTATTACATAAATATACTTACTAATTAATATGTGTAATTTGAGCCTGTTCAAATCAATCAAAAGGCAGATTATCCACGGGATAGTTGTCAAGCGTGCAAAATATTGTTAACTTTTATGCTTAAAATTGCTGAATAAGTTGATTGTCCATGAGATCAAGCATCAATTGAACCATTTGCAGGACGCACCAAAGCCATGCTGACTGAGATATTACCTTTCCGTTTTGAAATAAATACAGTTGCGATCGCTGGAGCAAGTTTGTGGTCTTTGGCGTTATACCTAGCTTTTTCCCCGTTGAGTGAATGGGTAATGGAACAACTCAACCGTTGGTTTAATTTTGCCGAGCGATCGCTTTATACTAGCCAAACAGAATTTGAAAAAACTCGCAAAGCCAGAGAAGCCCAAAATGCCTTTTACGCTTCACTCTTTAGTATTGTGCCATTTTTGGTAATTGGTGCTTTATGTAACTGGGGAGTGGAAATAAGCTTAGGACGTAGCTGGGCTATTAGTACAGGTATACTTGCTTGTATGGGTTGTGGGATTTATGAATTAGGGCGTAGAGATGGACAGTCTGATTAATCAATAATGGTAATTATTCATTAACAAAGTGTAGGGGTTTAAGTAAACAACCTCTACAGCAAGTTTTGATGCCTAATTCAAATCCCTGTCACAAAAAGTCATTGCGAATTAGTCTAATTTCCATTCCCTAACTGGCGAATTTCCTCGCTCACAATCTGTGCTATCCTATCTGCTGCACCGCTTTCTCCTCTGACGCTTCTTAGCTTGGTTCGGATATCTGCCAATTTCTCTGGATGAACCAAAAAGTCTAAAATCATTTCTCCAACTTCTTGAGGCTGGAGTTTACCTACAAGTTCTGGGACTATCTCTTCTTGCGCCCAGATATTTGGCCAAGCTAATAAACCTTTGCGTTTGAGAAATAACCAATTAATGATTTTTGCAAAGGTAGAACCCAACCCTGGTAAATTAGCTAACAATCCTGGTAAACCATCCCAAGAACGCATAGCATCAAGTTGTTGTGTGGGTAATAAAACAACCATTGGGACACCTAAAGCACCTAACTCGGCTGTATTTGCGCCGACTGTAGTTAGGCAGATACAACAATGGGATAATAAATCATAGGCAGGATTTTCTTGGTGTAGTTCTACATTTAATCCCTTACCTGTTTTCAATATCGGTTTTTGATGACTTTGTTCTGGGACAACTAAGGAAGCACCAGAGAAGTTAAAAGTTTCTACAAAAGGGTTTGTTTGGGAATCGGCAAAACTGGCTAGAGTTGGTAAATCCAAAGTTGGGGCGACGGGAATGACAAATTTTGTTTGCGGTGCTTTGCTGTGGATATATTCAGCGATCGCTAAAAATAAAGGTACTCCTTGGGTTAATTTTGCAGCTTTTGACCCAGGTAAAATACCTATGAGTGCTGAGTTTTGAGTGCTGAGTTCTGAGTTAGGAGTTTTGAGTTGTTTTTGGGCTTCTAGCATTAGGTCGCCCACGACTGTAAATTTGTGGGCATATTTGGGGGAGGCCTTGGCTGTTAATTCTGGGTTCATGACTCCGAAGCGGTCAATTAAGTTATGCCATCTGGCTTCCCATTCGGCGTAAACTACTGTGCGATATCCGAGTTTTTTGCCGATGATTACAGGGAAAATTTGATCGCCACCTAGGAAGACAATTACACCGCGATCGCGCCAGTCCCATTTTTCAAAGGTTTTACCCCACAGCAAAAACTGCCAAAAATGCTCTGCGGCTTGCACTCGGTCTACTTCTGGATAAGAAAGTGCGATCGCGGCTTCTTTACCACTAGCATTTGGACATGGTGACAAAACTACGGAAATACGCACCTCCTCACGGTCTTTCCCTAGCTGTTCTCGCAATGCTTTGACTACTGGACGTACCCAGGTCGTTACTTCCCCTGGGCCATTGGAAAGAATGAGAATATCTACTAGATTCATGATTCAATAGTAAACATTTATATAAGTAATTACTAAGGCATGACGATACTTAATATAATCACACGCTATGTTTGATAACGTCTGTAAATTTCTTGCCGAATCATTTTCCGGTGACTTTGCAACTTGGCTGCTCAATGAACCAATTACACTAACTCAACTAAGTCCTTCTGAATTATCACTCGAACCCATACGTGCAGATGCGCTAATTTTGTTGCAGTCAGAAGAAATTGTCCTCCATCTCGAATTTCAAACCAGACCAAAAGCCGATATTCCCTTTCGGATGAGTGATTATCGCTTACGGGGGTATCGCAAATTTCCCCAGAAAAAAATGCGTCAGGTGGTAATTTATTTACAACCAAGCGATTCTGAGCTAGTTTATCAAACGGAATTTGTTTTAGAAAATAGCTGGCACAGATTTGACGTAATTCGACTTTGGGAACAGCCAACGGAAATATTTTTCAATTACCCAGGGTTGCTACCGTTTGCAACTTTAAGCCAAACCGATGATCAAACGCGAACCTTAGAAGAAGTGGCTCAAGTTATTGAAGCAATCCAGGACACCCGCATCCGCAGTAATCTTGCGGCATCAACAGCAGTGTTATCTGGGCTAGTATTAAATAAGGACGTGATTAAAAGAATTTTGCGGAGTGATATTATGCGCGAATCTGTAATTTATCAAGATATTTTGCAAGAAGGGATTCAACAAAACACTCAAGAAATTGCCATCAAAATGATTAATAAAGGTATTAGTCTGGAAATCATTGTCGATGTCACAGGTTTAACTATTGAACAGGTGCAAAAATTACAGGCTCAAACAGAAGACACTCAACCCCAATAACTTTATGCGTGAATCGGTTATTGATCAAGAAATTTGGCAAGAATGGTTTCAAGAAGGTGTTGAACAAGGATTAGAACAAAAAGCTCAGGAAATTGCCAGAAATATGTTAAGTAAAGGTTTTAGGAGTGCATTAATTGTTGAATTTACTGATTTAACTGTCGAACAGATTCAAAAATTACAAGCTCAAATAGAAAATATTGCGATTCAGTGATTTTAAAACAAAATATTTAATTACTCATGTCTTATAGGGACTTCTCGCTGGCAAAAGTCAAACGCGACTTCAACTGAAAACTAGTTGAAAATGGACAGTTTTTTCCAGAAATACAACCAATGAAACCTAGTCTTTATAACATTCTCTGATAGTTTTTTGGCTCTCCTCCCGACCAAATAAGTACGTGAGTGTCTAACAATAATTTCATACTGCACCTTCACCTATCCAAAATTCATCAGGTAAAGGATCATTAAAATCATCACTCATCCAAATTTCACCTTCATTTAATCCCAGTACCCTTTGCTGAGGAGGTTCTTGGGTTTTTTCAGGTTGAGCATATTTTTGCATTAAAAATTCCACAAAATCTAAGACTTGCTGTTGCTGTTCTGGTGCTAGAGTTTGCAACTTGATAATTAATTCTGAGGTGGTATCTGCAACTTGAGCAGTCATCTCACCTTCTCCCTTGGGTACATCTGATTTTATGTTAATTCTTTAGTCAGGCGATCGCCCTTTATTTCGTACTACTATGAAAACATGGGGAAATACTAAGCGAATCCTTACCTCTTCATTCTCTTAGCCTAAATTTTCCAGTTAATACTTGACAAAATTCCATATTTATATATTCGGCTATATCTTACCCTCAACATTACCAATTGGCCAGAATCTATCGAAAAATATTAAGTTTTTGTTACATATAGTGAGCATTTACTTTTATCATTTACTAATGTTTGTTAACAAAGTTTACGATTTTTATATCGATTTATGTCAGTTAGAGGACAAAATGCCCATTGGGTAAGGTTTTTCTGATAAAAAACTGATATTGCCGAAAAAATCTTGAAACTTTGGCGGCACAAGTCGCAAAGCAATTCCATTAGAGAACACGCATCAAAGGAGCAGAGGAAGCATGTTCACCCACGTCAAGTCCACCATTAGACACATTGCGCCTGATAACCTAGGCGGACGTAAGTTAATTAAGGTGGTCTATGTCGTGCTTGAGTCCCAGTATCAGAGTGCATTGTCGCAAGCGGTTCGCACGATTAACTCGAACAATACCAACCTGGCGATTGAAATCAGTGGTTATTTGATTGAGGAACTCAGAGATCCTGAGAACTATGAAGAGTTCAAGAGGGAAGTCGAGAGTGCCAATATCTTTATAGCTTCATTGATTTTTATCGAAGACTTAGCACAGAAAGTAGTAGCAGCAGTAGAACCACACCGCGATCGCTTGGATGTAGCCGTTGTCTTTCCCTCGATGCCAGAGGTAATGCGCCTAAACAAAATGGGTACATTTTCCTTGGCACAGTTGGGTCAGTCCAAGAGTGCGATCGCTCAATTCATGCGGAAACGCAAGGAAAAATCCGGTGCTGGCTTCCAAGATGGGATGCTGAAGCTGTTGCGAACCCTGCCTCAAGTGCTGAAGTTTTTACCAATGGACAAAGCACAAGATGCTCGCAATTTTATGTTGAGCTTTCAGTATTGGCTAGGAGGTTCGCCAGAAAACCTGGAAAACTTCTTGCTGATGCTAACGGATAAATACGTATTTAAATCTGTAGATAAACAAAACTCCGCATCTGGCGAATATCAAGCACCAGTAGTCTATCCCGATTTGGGGATTTGGCATCCTTTAGCCCCGACAATGTTTGAGGATGTGAGAGAGTACCTCAATTGGTACACAGTCCGTAAGGATATTTCCAGCGATTTGAAAGATCCTTTAGCTCCCTGTGTGGGTTTGGTATTGCAACGCACACACCTAGTAACGGGCGATGATGCCCACTATGTGGCAATGGTGCAGGAGTTGGAATCGCTGGGTGCAAAGGTATTACCTGTATTTGCTGGTGGTTTAGACTTCTCCAAGCCTGTAGATGCTTATTTCTACGAACCCACTACCAAAGCACCGTTAGTAGATGCAGTCATATCTCTAACTGGTTTTGCGTTGGTGGGTGGCCCAGCTAGACAAGACCATCCCAAGGCGATTGAATCACTCAAACGCCTCAACCGTCCTTATATGGTGGCGTTGCCTTTGGTTTTCCAAACCACTGAAGAGTGGTTAGATAGCGATTTAGGGTTACATCCGATACAAGTAGCTCTACAAATTGCCATACCCGAATTAGATGGCGCGATCGAGCCGATTATATTATCCGGTAGAGATGGCACAACCGGGAAAGCGATCGCCCTCCAAGACCGCGTTGCCGCCGTCGCCCAACGTGCTTTAAAGTGGGCTAACCTCCGCCGCAAACCCAAGCTAAATAAAAAAGTTGCCATTACTGTTTTCAGCTTCCCACCGGATAAAGGGAACGTCGGTACAGCAGCTTACCTCGATGTATTTGGCTCGATTTTCGAGGTGATGCAGGGACTCAAAAACAACGGCTACGACGTGCAAGACTTGCCAGAAAACGCCCAAGAGTTGATGGAACAAGTCATCCACGACGCGCAAGCACAGTACGCTAGTCCTGAACTTAACGTTGCTTACAAAATGTCAGTGCCAGAATACGAGGCACTTACACCTTATTCCCAACGCCTAGAAGAAAACTGGGGGCCACCACCAGGACATCTCAACAGCGACGGGCAGAACTTGTTAATTTACGGTAAGCAATTCGGTAACGTCTTCATTGGTGTACAGCCTACCTTTGGTTATGAAGGCGACCCCATGCGGCTGTTGTTCTCCCGTTCCGCTAGTCCTCACCACGGTTTTGCAGCTTACTACACCTACCTAGAGCAAGTTTGGCGTGCTGATGCTGTCCTGCACTTTGGTACACACGGTTCTTTGGAATTCATGCCAGGTAAGCAAATGGGGATGTCGGGTGAATGTTACCCGGATAACCTAATTGGCACAATTCCTAACTTGTATTATTACGCAGCCAATAACCCCAGTGAAGCGACAATTGCAAAACGCCGCAGTTACGCGGAAACAATTTCTTACCTGACACCACCTGCGGAAAATGCTGGTTTGTATAAAGGTTTGAAGGAACTCAGCGAGTTAATTGCTTCCTACCAAACCTTAAAAGATAGCGGTCGCGGTATCCCCATCGTCAACACGATCATGGATAAATGCCGCATCGTCAACCTGGATAAAGATATTAACTTGCCAGAAACCGATGCCAAAGATATGAACCCCGAAGAACGGGATAATATTGTCGGCAGCGTCTACCGTAAGCTAATGGAAATCGAATCTCGGTTGTTACCTTGTGGTTTGCACGTCATTGGTAAACCCCCAAGTGCAGAAGAGGCGATCGCCACTCTAGTAAATATTGCCAGCTTAGATCGTCAGGAAGAAGAAATCCTCAGCTTACCCCGCATTATCGCCAGCAGTATTGGGCGAGATATTGACGAAATTTACCGAAATAGCGATCGGGGAATATTAGAAGATGTCCAACTACTACAAGACATCACCCTAGCCACCCGCGCCGCCGTTCGCGCCTTGGTAGAAGAACAAATCGATGCAGAAGGAAGGGTTTCCTTAATTTCCAAGTTGAATTTCTTCAACATGGGCAAAAAAGAACCTTGGGTAGAATCCCTGCATCAAGCAGGTTATCCCAAAGTTGACACCTCAGCCTTGAAACCCCTGTTCGAGTATTTAGAATTTTGTTTGCAACAAGTTTGTGCAGACAACGAACTCGGCGCATTACTCCAAGGCTTAGAAGGCGAATACATCCTACCCGGCCCTGGTGGCGACCCCATCCGCAACCCGGATGTATTGCCCACAGGTAAGAACATCCACGCCCTTGACCCCCAATCAATCCCCACATCTGCCGCAGTCCAATCAGCTAAAATCGTTGTAGATCGGCTATTGGCACGGAACAAAGCCGAAAACGAAGGCAAATGGCCAGAAACCATCGCCTGTGTTCTCTGGGGAACGGATAACATCAAAACCTACGGCGAATCCCTAGCACAAATCATGTGGATGATTGGTGTGCATCCAGTTCCCGATGCTTTGGGACGGGTGAACAAGTTGGAGTTAATACCCCTAGAAGAGTTGGGACGACCCAGAATTGATGTAGTCATTAACTGTTCTGGTGTATTCCGCGACTTGTTCATCAACCAAATGAACCTGCTAGACCAAGGGGTGAAGATGGCGGCGGAAGCCGATGAACCCTTAGAAATGAACTTTGTCCGCAAACACGCTTTGAAGCAAGCTGAGGAAATGGGAATTAATCTCAGACAAGCCGCAACCCGTGTTTTCTCCAACGCTTCTGGTTCTTACTCGTCAAATATCAACTTGGCGGTAGAGAACAGCACATGGGACAGCGAAGCCGAGTTACAGGAAATGTACCTCAACCGCAAATCCTTCTCCTTCAATTCCGATAACCCCGGAATGATGGACGAATCCCGACAGTTGTTTGAAAGCACCTTGAAAACTGCTGATGCAACTTTCCAAAACCTGGATTCATCAGAGATTAGTTTGACGGACGTTTCCCACTACTTCGACTCAGACCCCACCAAGCTAGTAGCAAGTCTGCGTGGTGATGGTAAAAAACCAGCATCCTACATTGCAGACACCACCACAGCCAACGCCCAAGTCCGCACATTATCCGAAACAGTGCGCTTAGATGCCCGTACCAAATTGTTAAATCCCAAATGGTATGAGGGTATGCTGTCTCACGGTTACGAAGGTGTACGGGAACTTTCCAAGCGGTTGGTAAATACAACAGGTTGGAGTGCGACAGCCGGCGCTGTGGATAACTGGATTTACGAGGATACCAACGAAACCTTCATCAAAGATGAAGAAATGCAGAAACGGTTGCTAAACCTCAACCCCCATTCTTTCCGCAAGATTGTCTCAACTTTGTTGGAAGTGAATGGTCGCGGTTATTGGGAAACTAGCGAGGAGAATTTAGACCGCCTCCGCGAGTTGTACCAAGAAGTTGAAGACCGAATTGAGGGGATAGAATAGGATTATATGGGCAGGCTTTATGCCTGCCATATTTTTTAAATGTAGGATATGGCTATGAATGATTTGATCTGCTAAGAAAATAGATGATTCAAACATTTAAAAGTAAAGCATTAGAAAATCTATTCAGAGAAAATTTTAATAAAGGAATTCCAGCAAACTTAGAAAAGAAAATTAGAATTAGACTTGAAGTTATAGACGCAGCCTTAATTGTGGAAGATATTAGATTACCTGGTTATGACTTGCATGAATTAAAAGGAGATAGGAAAGGAACTTGGTCAATTAAAGTATCGGGAAACTGGCGTATAACTTTTAACTTTGAAGATGGTAATGCTTATGATGTCAATCTTGAAGATTATCACTAATATATGATTTTATGAAAACATTAAATACTTAAAAATTGATTATGAATAACTGGCAAGATATTACTCAAGATAGATTAGTCAGACCAATACATCCTGGTGAAGTAATTGCAGATATTTTAGATGATTTGGATATTAATAGTACGAAATTTGCAGAAATTTTAGGAATATCTAATCAAATAGTTAATGAAATTATTAATGGTCAAAGAGCAATTACAGTAGATATCGCAATTCGTCTAGGTAAAGCTTTAGGTAACGGCCCAAAACTTTGGCTCAATCTTCAGCAAAAAGTTGATCTCTGGGATGCTTTACAAAGCCATAAAGAAGAATATGAGCAAGTCATAACACTTGTTTAGAAGAAGATTAAGAAATGCAGAAACACTTAGTAAACCTCAAACCGCATTCTTTTCACAAGATGGTATAAAAATTGTTGGCATTAACATTTATATCTATGTTTAATTTTTTTAGTTCAAATAATAAAAAAAATCAAGAATATATTATTTTTGAATCTCAAGAGTGGCTAGTTGAGGCAAGGCAGTTAGTTGCTCGAACTGTTGCTTCTAATAAAAGAATTATAGAAAGAAATATCTCTTATGTAGAAAGATTATTAAAGTCTTCTAGGGAAGTGCAAAGCTACACACTTGAAATCCAAGATATTCTGAAGATGTTTCCAGAATCAGAAGATGTGCGTAGTTGGATAGTGAAAGAATTTGTTTATCGTGTATTACTTGAAGCGTTTGACTTCAAAGTAAGCACATTAAGGGAGTGTTTAGACAATAATATTTTAATTCAAGAAGAATGCAATTTTAGAAAACAAAGTCCTGAAGATATATTTAAATATTTAAATCTCAAAGTATCTGAAGCTTATTTAAATAAATCAATTTCAATTATACAGAACAGTTTAAGATTATATAAAATCCCAGAAAAAGTAATTAATGATATTTCTGAAAAACTAATTCAGTATGATAAGAAAATTATTGATACTATTAAAAATTATATTAATGAAAAAACATATCCAAACCTTTACAGACAAATTCAATGTTATCATAAAGAAAGTTTAGATAATCAGAATCAAGTAAATCATATTGTGAATGTTTTAGAGAATGAAAAACAGGACAAAGATAATATGATAAAAATATTTATAAGTCACAGTTCTATTGATAAAGAGCTAGTTTCAAAACTTGTTGAACTTTTTAGGGCTTCATTAAATATTCCTTCCAGAGAGATAAGATGTACAAGTTTGGATGGCTACAGATTGCCTGGGGGTGCTAATTTCAACGAACAGCTTCGTCAAGAAGTTTATGATTCTCATGTGTTTATAGGAGTAATTTCTAAAGCGAGCCTTCAATCACAATATGTCTTATTTGAACTTGGAGCGCGGTGGGGAGCGAAAAAGCATCTTATTCCATTACTATCTCCAGATATGAATAATGAACTTATTAAAGATCCATTGAAATCGCTAAATGCTTTGCGATGTGATAGTGCTTCTCAAATCGTGCAGCTAATAGAAGAGTTATCAGAATTTTTGAACTTAGAACTTGATAAACAATCAGCATATCAAAAGTATATTGATGCTATTGTTGGCTTGAGTCCCTGATATTGCTAAATGCTAAGTGATAAGATAAACCACAAAATCAAGTCAGAGCAGTAATTCTCAACTACCAGCTAGAAGGTAAAGATGACACTTCATTATGAGATTAATCTCTACTAGAGTGAAGAAGACCAAGAATTTATAGCCGAAGTACCAGAATTACCTGGATGTGCTGCTGATGGTGAAACTTATCAAGAAGCACTAAAAAATGTAGAAATTATTATGCAGGAATGAATTGAAGCTGCTCAGAAATTAGGTTGTCCAATTCCTGACCCAAGACAGCGTTTGATGTCTGCTTAAGTGATTAAAGCATAAACTGCGCTCATCTTGAAAAACAGGCGTTAGCGTAGCTTACCGAAGGTATCGCTTTTGGGAATGTGAAGTGTGATCACTCATCGTAATAAATAGGCGATCGCTTTTGGTAATGTTGAGTGCGATCGCTCATCTTGAAAAACAGGCAATCGCAGTTTGGGAATGTGGGGAGGTGCGATCGCTCGATGCTAATGGCATGATATAGGAAATAAGCAATGAGCCAAGACAATGCAAAAGCAGCTTAAACAAATGGTTGTATCCGATCCAAAAGTGATGATGGGAAAACCTGTGATTGTCGGTACACGCATTACCGTTGAGTTAATTCTAGAAAAGTTAGCTGCTGGTGAAACCCCAGAACAAATTTTAGAATCACACCCGCGACTCACACGCGAAGCAATTCAAGCAGCTTTAGCATTTGCGGCTGAGGCTTTACGATATGATGTCATTTATCCCATTGTTGAGAACGCTTCTTGAAATTTCTAGCAGACGAAAATTTAGATTGGCAGATTGTTGAGCGTTTGCGCCAAGATGGCCATTTAGTGTGGTACGTTGCTGAAATGGAGCGAGGAATTTCAGATGATGTGGTGCTGCATTTAGCTAATCAAGAAGAAGCGATATTACTAACATCTGACAAAGATTTTGGTGAGTTAGTTTTCCGCTTACGTCGTATCGCATCAGGTGTTGTATTAATTCGATTAGCAGGCTTATCTACAATCAGCAAAGCTGAGATTACTGTTAATGCTATTAATCAACACAACTCTGAATTACTGGGAGCTTTTACTGTTATTTCACCAACAGCAATTCGCATTCGCAAGCTAGAGAATTGAATACTGAAAATAAAGTATATTTTACTAAGTTGAATACAGGCGATCGCTGTTGGGAATTTGCAGAGTGCGATCGCTCATCTTGAAAAACAGGCGATCGCAGTTTGGAAATGTGGAGAGATGCGATCTCTCATCTTGATAAATAAGTGATCGCTAACCGTGTCATCATAGAATCAGCGATCGCTACACCATCAATTGCTCTAACACTAACGCTGATAACCCTGGTAACGATGGTAAACGTGCATCATTCGTAAATAAAAATGATGCACCTCCATGAATAGCAGTAGCAATTTGAATAGCATCTGGAGTTCTTAAATTGTGACTTGCTCTTAATTGTGCAGCATTTTCAGCAATATCAGGCAAAACTTCGATAGTTGTCAATCCCTGAGAGTTGAATAAAATATCACGATATTGTTGAGCTAATATTGTGTTTCCTTGTCGCAATGGGTGAACTAAAACTTCTGTAATTGTCAAAACTGAAGTTACAACACTAAATTCATCACGAAATATTGCTTCAAAGAAAGCATTTGTAACCTTCAAATAATTAGGATTTTCTTCAATAAAATAAATCAGTGGTGCAGTATCCAAGCCCACAATTTGTCCCTGTAATTGGGCTAACCATTCCATGAATTACGTTCCTGATTAACATACTCTTGAGCATCAACAGCATTCCAGATTTCTTTACCCAACCCACGCAATTCTAAAATGCTACGCTTTGGCTTAGATATCATTGTCACCTGTTGACGAATTAAGCTGGATAAATCTTTAATTAGGCGTATTTGTTCTTCAGGGGTTAAAGTTTGAGCTTGTTGTAATACTTCTTGATAGCTAGACATAAAATTTATAACTATAATTTTTTGACTCTAGGTTTAGTATACAAAGAATTGCTTTTTGCTTTTATATATTTTACAAACAGAAAGAAAAGCGTTGGTGTACCACTTTGTGGTTCGCAGTAGCGTTGCGTAGCAAAGCAAGCTAATAGCAAGCAAAGCAGGCGCAGTTATATTTTGGTCACAAGTTAATAACTACACAAGATTCAGCAATCTGAAAATCTGCTTCTGTTGATTGTTGATTTCCAGAGAACATACCAAACTGCATTATTTGTTGTGGTTGTTGAGGTCTTTTCGACTCTAAAAAAGTGACAATCACAATACTTTCTGAAATATCGAGTGGTAATTCTGTAAATTCTACCTTACCCTTTTTGTAAACTCCTTTAATTGATTGCAACATAATTGTTACTGTGAGCAAATTTTACTGATATATTTATTAACATAAATAAAAGCATTTTTAATATCCAAATAATTAGGATTTTCTTCAATAAAATAAATCAATGGTGCAGTATCCAAGCGTTTGACGTAAGGAAACCCAACCTATATCTGCTATATCTGCTGCTTGTGAGAAATGCGGGTGTGAGAGTGAGCCGATGCTCCGCCCCAACCTAGGCGTTGGCGCAGCCTCTCATTGGTACAGCCTCTCGAAGAGAAGAGAGAAGAGAACGTAGAGATGGCGTTCCGCCCACTGTAGGCGATCACTCATCTTGATAAACAGGCGTTAGCAAAGCTTACCGGAGGTATCGCTACACCATCAATTGCTCTAACACTAACACTGATAACCCTGGTAACGATGGTAAACATACATCATTCATAAATTTCTGATCCGATCTGTATTGTCTACACCCCTAAACCGCCATCTGTTCTATAATTCCCCCGCCGAGAACTTTTTCGCCGTCATACCAGACAGCTGCTTGTCCGGGGGTAATGCTGAACTGGGGTTCATCAAATACCAAACGCACGCGGGAGTTTTCTAAAGGTATAATTGTCACCAGTTCAGGACTAGAACGATAGCGAATTTGTACTTCCGCACGAATGGGGGAAGTGGGTTCAGCAATAGATACCCAATTGACTTGGCTGACTGTACATTCAGACTGAGTTGCTTTAGTGCGATCGCCTACTATGACTTTATTATTTACCGCGTCTAATTCAATCACATACAAAGGTTCAGCCGCCGCAATCCCTAAACCTTTACGTTGACCAATCGTGTAGTGATGGACACCATCATGCTGTCCCAAAACTTTGCCTGTGGTATCGACAATATTACCTGTTTTGGGAGCGATATACTTATCTAGAAAAGCCCGCATAGAACCGTTACTTTCTACTAAGCACAAATCTTGACTCTCTGGCTTATCAGCAGTTTTTAAGCCGTGTTCAGCAGCAATGCGGCGGGTGTCAGCTTTTTGCATTTCTCCTAGAGGAAATAATGATGCTGCTAGCAAATCTTGAGACAAATCATACAGAAAGTAGGATTGGTCTTTATTACGGTCAACAGCCCTTAATAATTGGTAACGTCTCGTGGCTGCATCGTAGCTAATGCGGGCATAATGACCAGTGGCAATGCGATCGCATCCCAACTCTTCACGAGCATACTTTACCATTGGGCCAAACTTCACCGTTTTATTACACTGGGAGCAAGGTAAGGGCGTAATCCCCACACTGTAACCATTCACCAGGTAATCAACAATATGAGTTTGAAAGACATCCCGCATATCCACAACTTGATGAGGAATGCCCAACTGTTCACAAATATAAGCCGCGTCGATCATACCTTCAGAGCAACACTGGCCTTTGCCTTTCATTAGCCAAAGGGTCAAACCGATCACTTCATAGCCCTGATGGTGGAGAATAGCGGCGGCGGTGGAACTATCAACGCCACCTGAAAGACCAACGACGACTTTTTTCATATCTCTCAATTGAGCTTGGCGAATCGCTTTGCTGAATGTAAAAATTTATCTTAAATACCGACAACTAAAAGGCCAAAAATTTTCAACTGCTCAATTCTAGCATATCTCCTTGAAAGCCTTATTATCTCACATTCCGCACTTCAACTTGAATTACAAAGAGATTATGTCAAGAGAAAAGCAAAAAAATCAGGATGATTAAGAGTCGTATTACTGAACGAATCTACAGCATGATAATAAATCATCAAACATTTATGCTTTGATAGTTATGTAAGCACTAAAAATTTCATCACTTACATAATTGCTTTTTATTCCTTCTGTCAATAATGTTTCGATTCCTTTATCTTGAAAAAATTGACTAAATAAATATAAAGGTCTTGATACAAAGCCTAATTCGTTAAGCAAAATAACTTTTACTAATATTCCTGATGAAATTTTTTCCGAACATCTATTCCTAATTTGGAGTTGATTATTTCAACTGTAGGAATCGTACTGGAATTTTGCTAAGTATACTTGCAAACAAACCTTTGTGTGGCAAGCTTCTAGCCAATTTGTTTTTTCAAAAATCAAATATGAGTCCTATATTCCTATTCCATCAATTAGTCACGTTACTATTCCTAAGTTATCTATATTTTGAATTTTTGCAATTGAAGTTGCAGACAATTTTTTTACCTCTAAAATATTTTTATTTTTTTTAATTGGCCCACTTTTTCGACAGGAAGTTCCTAAGTATTTTTACTCAGGTAGATCCGATAATAACTCTGTAGTTCTTTATGCTACTTTTGAAGTGCGGAATGTGGGTTTTACTAAATCTGAGAAAAGTAGGCGATCTCTCCTCTGAGTCGTCTCTATCTACCCTGCATCACCAAAAGTGAGCAAGACCCCCTATTTAGGATTGCTGTATATCAACAAATATATTTAATACTCCTAGAGACAGAGGTTCTGCAAATAATTAACTTTTAACCTGCAAGATATGAAATCGTAAAGGCTGTTTTAAAAATTTCAAAGGGTTAAAATTTATGCCAATATCCTCATAATAATCAGGTGTATAGCAAGGGAAATATACGTTTCTTAGGTTTGAGGTAGTAGCTTATAATTTCTAGCTAAATTACCACATCTCATCAACCAAACTAAGGTATATTCAACTACCCAAAGTTTAGGCAGTAAAACAAATTTGTTATGCTCTTTAGGGTGCAAAACTACTTGCACAATCCAGTGGAGTAAAAAGCTGAAAAGACGAAAATTACCCAATAAACTAAAATTGTTAAGGAGGTAAATATGTATACTTTAACTATCGATGCCAAAACTAATTGTTATGTTATCGATACTAACCAAATGAACAATTTGCAACAAAATGTTGCAACGTATTTTATTTTTGAAAAAGGTACTTTTGATATCAGGATTACTGGAGGTCGCTATAGCCACAGCAATAGCAGAACAGTAGGAGAACCTTTTGTTTTACTATGGACATATGGAGATAACGGGAGTACATTTATCAATAAATCTACAGGTTTTGAGGTAGGCGCAACATGGACAACTCTCAACGGTTACAATGATAGCTTCAAGCTAGAAGTTAAAGATAGAGCAATTCTCAATGCTTTGTTTTTTGATTTTAATAATGAAGATAATAGCGGTTCAATTGATCTCATAATTACAAGCAATAAGCAATTTTTTAACCCTGTAAATTTAACAGTAGACAGCAAACGAAACTGTTATATTCTTGATGAAAATTATCTTTATACTCTTAAACAATCTGGTTCTAATTTGGTTGAGTTAAACCCAGGTAATTATCGAATTAAAATTCGTGAAAGCAATGCCAGTTATTGGTCAGATGGCAAAAAATTTAATATAGAGCCTTGGGTTTTAATGTTGCTCAAAGGTGGAAAATTTATTACAAAACTGACTGGAATTGAAACAGACGAAACTTGGGTTTCATTAAATGGGCTTAATGATGAATTAGTTTTAGAAGTCAAAGAAAGAACTACACTCACAGGTTTATTTTTTGACACTTACAAAGAAGATAATGAAGGGCATATTATTCTGACAATAGAGCAAATAGGGGAAACTGAAATAAATGAAAACGGCCAACATTGGGAAAATAACATTTCTACTTCTATAGAGATAGAACAGGAAGATGTAGAAACGAGGCAAGAAAACTATACGTTTGACTTCACATTCCGGTTTGAAGAAGAGGAGTTTAAGAAAAGGTGGGAAGAGCAATTAAAGCAGATTGATAGCTCTACCAAAGTACCAGACAAAATTGATATAACGCTAGAAAATAAGTATTGGGAACAACTGGAACAATTACTATTCAAGAGTTACGAACAGCACTTTAAGAGCCTATCTATAGAAGTTGCAAAAGTTAAGTTCTCGATGGATGCTTATCTACAACAGGTAGAATTGAGCTTAAGGCAGAACTTGCAAGGTTGGTCTGACTATCACTTAGAGAGGATATTGGAAGACAAGATTAACGTTGAGATATCAAACAAAATTAACCAACAAATAAACTCCTATTTTGACCAAAATTTTGAAGAGAAAATCCGCAATCACATTGGCTTAATTATCAGTAATATAGTCAATAAGCAGGAATTTAGCCAGTACGTTAGTCAGCAAGCCAACCATTCTTTTGAGCAAAATATTCGTAACAATATTAACCTGATTACTCAGAATATTGTTAATGAAAATATTGAACTTAATCAGTATGTGAGGCAACAATTTGAACGAAACATCCGCAACAATATAAACCTGATTACGCAAGGTATGGTCAATAACAATACCGAAATTAACCAGTATATTGACCAACGCTTACAGTACAATATCAACAACAACAACGTCTTAATTAATCAAATCTTTGAGAATGATCAATTAGCTCAAAAGATTCAGAATATATTTATCGATAATTATCAAATTCACCAGAAGATTGAGAGCGTTGTTATCAATAGTCCTGAAATTAACAATAGAATTCTCAACTTTGTTGTTAATAGTACGGAAATTAACAACAAGATTAGCAACCTCTACAGAAATGTTGACATCAAGATTGATAACATTCGTAATGAATGGAATGAAACATTCATCACTCTGGCGAGTCAGTACGTTGATGAACTGATTGCTATCATCGGCAATAGGGAATCCTTCAATATTCAGATTGCAAATATCATCAACATCAAGGTGGATGAGCTGCTCAACCAAATCTGGAGAATTAGGAACGAGTTGACTGTGTTCATCAACAATTCAGACAGAAATCTCTATGAGTGGACTTTAGGAGAACTCATGGTTATTAAAAACTGTTTAACTGATCGCCAGGCTCTTGTGGAGCAGCTAGTCACTTTCAGCACTGAACTTAGGGTTAAGCTAGATAATACTAACTGCGTTGACATCAACACATTCAAGCGTTTTAAGCCTCTCTCATTTCCCCAACAGTTACCAGGAAATAGATAGCTGGAACGATATTTTAGTACTTCAGGAAAAAACTAGGACGGCAAAGTTTGCTAGAGAAGGTCAGATATTCAAGTATACTAGGGCGTGTTTTAAAACCATCCCTCTTGTGTCACTATCGCGGTAGTATCAGGGTAGCCACCGAAAGGTAGAGTCGAGGGTAATGTTGCCATTCCGCCCATCGGGGGCTACCTACTACCATACCTGAAAGCTAACCTCACTGATAATAACCTATATAAATAAGTTATTCTTATTGCCCTATTTATATAGGTTATTATCAAAGCACTTGATAAGTAGTTATTTGCTAATGTTTTCTTATTAGCGACGAAACCACCTCAAAATATTCACTTCGCTGCGCATTTTTTTGAGTTCTTGACGGTGTTGTTCAGCTGTTATGGAGTACCACTCACAATAACGCTGAAACTCTACGCGTGTCTGCACTTCATGATAAAACTGCTTAGTTGTTTGGTATGCAGCAAAACCTTCCTCAACTTGAGGTGGAAGGCTAGGTAAGATGTGAGGCAGATTTTCAGACATAATTTGCGGGGATTGGGGAAATAGGAAAAACCGAATTACAAATTACAAATTACACCCATCCCCGTACCCAATAAACAAAACTACCAATGTATTCTTTGAGTGCGCTAGTAAATTGGTGTAAGTTGTAGGTATCTGGTAATAAATTCAAGATAGCGGCTTTAGGAGTGCTAGAGAGTTCTTGTAATTCACCTTGACTAACTAGAAAGTCTGTTGGTGCGGGGATAGCATTAATACCTTGACGCTGAAAAATTTTAAGCGATCGCGGCATATGTAATGCTGAAGTTACCAAAAGTATCTGACGAATACCGCGAGATTCTAGAATTTTTTTCACATTGAGGGCATTTTCATAGGTATTAAGAGAGTCTGGTTCTTGAATCAGTACCTCAGATGGAATACCGATAGATGTGAGAATATCCGCCATGTCAGCCGATTCTGATGCACCGCTACCGCGCCAATCAATACGTCCACCACTGAGTACGATTATAGGAGCTTTTTTTTGGCGATATAGTTGAGCCGCATAAATCACGCGATCGCCTTGTTCACTCAAATCAACCGTCGGTCGAGGAGGAAAGGCTGATTTCGTTGCACCACCCAGCACTACAATTGCTTCAGCAGTGGGTAACTGTGCAGGTGGGATATTTTGCCATTCTAGCGATCGCACCAGATACTTAGAAACCCAAGCATTACTACACAATAATAATAAAATTAACGCCCAGGAGATAGCTAGAGCAGCAATACGCGGTCTTTTCCACAAAGTGAATAAGGCAACTACTAAACTTACACAAGCTAGTCCTAAAGGGTAAACAAATAGCGGTAGTAACTTAGAAAGATATAAAAACATATTGGGAGAAGGTGACAGGTGACAGAGGAAATTTTACCCCAGTCCCCAATCCCCAATCCCCAATCCTACTTATTCCAAAATTTAAAACTGAAACTACCAGGTGTACGGCGATAACGACGGCTTGGCCTTCTTGTTTGCTGTCTCGTGATTCTACTGGTAGATTGTTCACCTTCTACATCTTCTAAAGTTTCAACTGGTAATTGAGTTCTGGTTTCTTCTTTACTTCTCCACCAAGCAATAATCCAACCTCCACCTACAGCACCTAGACCACCTAATAAGATGCTCATGAGTGCTGGATATCCTAATAAGCCCAAACCTAGCAAGAAAAATAACCAGTATTTTAATCCGGCATCAATCCCATCAGAGGAGGGTACGGTGGGAGGCTGAGGGCTATTTTTATTGGCATTAGTAAACCAACCCAAAATGAACCAACCGAGAATACCCAGGAAAATACTTAGGGATATAGGTGTTCCCGTCGTGTTCAATATAAATATTATGAATGCCCCAAATATGATTTGAGATAATGACTCAGGGGAGAAATTGAATAAGTTGTTGTTGTTTTGCGCCATGAGTATGAGTGCTGAGTTGTGTTAGCGGTAGCGCGGCGTTTAGCCTGTGCTGAGTAATGAGTTGTGAGTGTCAAGTAAGGAGTATCTAGTTGTGAGTGTTGAGTATGGAGTGTTGAGTGCTGTTAGCGTAGAGGAGCGTAAGTTTGTGCTGCGTAAATATTTTACTTGGTTGGTAGTTTTGCATCCTAAGTGAATATCCTAACTCAGCACTCATTACTAGTTAATTACTAGTTACTCATTACTCATTACTCAGCACGGGCTAAACGCCCCGCTACCGCTAACAGCACTCATTACTCAGCACTCTCAATTGTGTTTGTGGTGGCTGTGTTGTGTCCCAAATCTGCACGTATGGTTTTTCCGTATCAGTAAAGGGTTCTGTTTGCTTGAGTTGCGAAGCTAATAAATCAACTGTCGCATCAGCAATATCACCAGTACGGTTCACAAGACGCTCCCGTACTACTTCTAAAGGTGCTGTACAGTAAATAATTTGCAGAGGTAGTTGGTGTTTTTGAGCTTGCGCGATCGCTTCCTGTCTAAGTTCTTGTTTATCATACTTAGCATCTAAAATCACGGTGTAACCTTGATTAGCTAGTATAATCCCCAAATTTAACAACCGCGCATAAGTTTTCTGGGTCATTTCTGGGGTGTATAGATCATCCCCTCCACGTTCATACAGGGGGATTCCTCCCAAGTGTTTCCTGACTGCATCTGAACGCAGATGAATTGCTCCGGTTTGTCGCGCTAAATATTTGGCTGTTGTACTCTTTCCAGAACCAGACAAACCCGACATTAAAATTAGTTTTCCTTGTTTGGGTTTAGTATATTCCCAAGCAAGTTTGTAGTATTGCGCTGCTGTTTTGCTGGCTTCTTCTTTGACTGTAGCGGGTACACTGGGGTCATCTAACAAAAACGATGTCACCTTTGCCCGCACATAAGACTGACGATTAACATATATAGGTAATACCTCTAATCCCTCCCAATCACCAGTCTGCTCTACATAGGTATTAAGATAAGCATTACTCAAATCAGGACGTTGCTGTGCTTCCAAATCCATCACCGCATAAGCAATGTCAAACATCACATCGACAAAGCGAAATGGTTCGTTAAACTCAATACAATCAAACAGCAAAATTTTATCTTGCCACAGACAAATATTTCTCAGGTGTAAGTCGCCGTGACACTCTCGAATGTAGTCATTTTGGATGCGACGCTGAAATAACTCTTGTCGTTCTGCAAAGAAACGCTCAGTGTAAGCTTTAGTTTCGTCAAACTGCGCCTGAGTTTGCGGCCCCCCAATGTATTTTGCGGTTTGTTGGTAATTTTCATCAAACGCAGCCCTGATTTGAGATACTTCCCCAAAACTACGGATGTAATCATTTGTTTCAGTTTTGGCGTGGTATTGAGCTACTACCAGTCCTAATTCTTCTAAATCGGTTTCTTTTAACTTATCGTCTGCAAACAGTGAACTAAGTAGAGTCTCTTGGGGAAACTGACGCATTTTTACTGCATATTCCACAGGATTACCTGTTCCCCCTAGAACGTATTGCTCACCCTCCAAAGTTATAGGTAACACTTCCAAATACAGTTCAGCTGCGCCTCGTTTATTTAAGCGCAACTCTTCCTGACAAAAATGCTCGCGGTTCTCTAGGGTGGAGAAATCCAAAAAACCAAAATTCACTGGTTTTTTCAACTTATAGGCATAGTCACCAGTCAGCAGCACATAAGAAACGTGAGTTTGAATTAATTGAATCGGTTCTTGTACTGGATGGGGATAGAATCCCGGCTGTAACATTTGTTGAATTAAGGCTGGAAGAGTTATTTCGGACATAAAAATTTTGGCTGAGTAATTTGTCAAGCTAGTTTTGATGGTTTGTAATAAGCACTTTAGTGCTTAAAAGAATCAGGACTAAAGTCCTTACTACAAACTGGCTTACTTATAGATTGAAACTTTAAGCAACTATTAGATAATTACAGAAAAAGTCAAGAAAGCCAAACAACAAAAAACCAGGGTTTTATCCCTGGTTTTATCAGTAATTATTACAAACTTTAAATGGCAAGTTGAGACAAAATTTGTCACTCACTGCCTTAGCCTTTGGCAGTTGCAAAAAAGCTGATGTGGTAAGGATTACCTTTTGCTGGATGTATCTGAACTTCTCTAAGTACAGTTTTACCAGTCCATTGCAATTCAGGAATACTAAGTTCAATTTCCGTCTTGTTAACAGCAGCTGCTTTCAGTAGACGTTCTACGACTTTGGCATCAATCACTAAAGAAATTGATTCTCTAGCATTGTGGCCGTATAAGTTAGCAGGGATAAGTCCAGAACGGCGTAAAGCTTTAGGTTTGCTACCTTCTGGTCTGGGTTTAGATTCGACAGTCAGAGCCATAAAAGTTATCAGTTGTTATTTGTTAGTTGTTAATTGTCAATGGTCAATGGTCAAAAAACTTGAGACTCATTACTCATTACTCATTACTCACTACTCACTACTCACTACTCAGCACTCAGCACTCAGCACTCAGCACTCAGCACTCACTAAGCACTCACTAAGCACTTAGCAAAGAAGCTGGAGTACCGTCGGCGTGCAACAAGGCACGTTTTGGCCCGTGAATGGGGTCTTCTACAATTATGGTTTGATCGCGGCTAGCACCTAAAGAGACGATCGCGATCGGGACTTCCATCAATTCTGCTAAGAATTTCAGATAGTCCAGTGCTTGCGGTGGCAAGTCTTCCAGGGTACGGCATTCTGTTGTTGGCACTTGCCAGCCTGGTAAGGTTTTGTAGATGGGACGACACCGCGCAAAAGTCCTAGAACTAGTGGGGAAGTGATCAGATCGCTCGCCGTCTATTTCATAGGCGACACAGACTTGAATTTCCTCTAATTCATCGAGAACATCTAATTTGGTAATCGCCATACAGTCCATACCGTTAATTCGGACGGCATAGCGACCGATAACGGCATCAAACCAGCCACAACGCCGTTTACGTCCGGTAGTTGTGCCAAATTCTGCACCGCGATCGCACAGTAATTCACCTAACTCACCGTCCAACTCAGTAGGAAATGGCCCTTCTCCAACTCGTGTGGTGTAGGCTTTAGAAACCCCAATCACTCGGTCTATCATTGTCGGGCCTAACCCTGTACCAACACAAGCCCCCCCAGCGACAGGGTTTGAGGAAGTGACATAGGGATAAGTTCCATGATCTAAATCGAGGAGAGTACCTTGCGCCCCTTCAAATAATATGTTAAGCCGCCGTTGCACTGCATCATATATCTTCAGCGAGGTGTCAACAACGTAAGGCCGCAGGCGTTCTGCATAACCTAGATACTCTTCAATTACCTGCTGTGGATCTAAAGGTGGTAGGTTATACAGCTTTTCTAAAATAAGGTTTTTATTATTAATTGCCCATTCCAACTGGTCGCGCAGGGCATTTTGATCCATCAAGTCTAGTACCCTAATCCCTGTACGCTCTGATTTGTCAGCGTAAGTAGGGCCAATCCCTCGACCAGTCGTACCAATCTTATGGCTTCCCCGTCGTTCTTCAGATGCCTGATCTATTAATCGATGGTAGGGCATCGTGACGTGGGCTGTCTCAGAAATGAGCAGATTTTTAGTAGAAATATTTAAAGTTTCTAATTGGTCGAGTTCTTTGATCAAAACCTGTGGATCGATGACCGTACCACAGCCGATGACGCACTTAGTTTCTGGGTACAAAATACCAGAGGGGATCAAGTGCAGCTTAAAGGTCTGACCTTTGACTACAATTGTATGTCCAGCATTCACACCCCCTTGGTAACGTACTACCACATCTGCGGAGCGGCTGAGTAAGTCAGTTATTTTACCTTTTCCTTCATCGCCCCATTGGGCGCCTATAACAATGACGTTAGCCAAGCTTTTATTATTGAGGTAAAGTTTCCACAAAGAACCATTATGAACATATTCTGCGATATTTGTCAATGGTTATTGGGAATTAGGAATTGGGCAATTCAATGAGTGGATTTTGGATTGGGATCTCAATACTAAAATCCAAAATTTCTCTGCGCCTCTATCACCTATCACCTGTCACCTATCACCTGTCCCCTGTCCCCTACTCTAGATAAATTTACACAATCTTCTTTGTGGTACAGAGGGTTTTACTCAGTGTATTTGTTAATATTATTAAACTTTTTATAGACAAAGTATCACTATGGCTTTATATGCTGAGTTACACAGACACTTGGGCGGTTCTGTTGTCCCCCGTGTCTTATGGCGTTATTTTGAGCGACATTCATCAGAGTTAATTTCTCGTTTTAGCAATTATCCAGAGTTTGAAGATTTTTACACCCGTCCACGCAACACTCTAGACGAATATCTAGAGTTGCATACTTTAGTGGAAAGTGTGCAAACAGCAGAGACATTACCGTACTTTATCTCTCGCCTAGTGCGCGGGGCTTATATTTTTGAGAATTTGGCTTATCTGGAACTCCGTTATACTCCCTATTTGCGGACACCAGAGCATTTGAGTCAATCCCAGAGAATTGACAAGATGACGGAAATTGTGGAAGTTGTGGGCAAAGCCAGCCACCTGCCAGAATATCCCATTGTGACTAGCCAAATTCTCTGTATGCACTCGCGGCTACCCTATGAAGTGAATAAGGCGATTATTGATTTAGCCGCGCAAAACAGACAATATATTTGTGCTATTGACGTAGCTGGAGGTGATAGCCACTATGCCGATCGCCTGACAGAATGGGTTAGTCTATATGATTATGCGCGATCGCTGGGGATTAACACCACCGGACACCTATACGAAACCACCGATGGGTGTTACCCAGAATTGTTACCTTATCTCTTACGAATTGGTCACGGTATCCAAATCCCCCTATTGTATCCAGAGTTACTGCCTGAAGTGGCAAGACGTAGGCAGTGTTTGGAAGTTTGCCCCACAACTTACCTAAAAACAGGTACTTTACAAGATATACGTCAACTCAAGTTAGTGTTTGACCGTTGCTTTGAGGCTGGGGTAGACATAGCTATTTGTACGGATAATGCTGGACTGCATAATGTTCGGTTGCCATTTGAGTATGAAAATCTTCTGACTTACGACATTATCAATTTTGAACAGCTGCAAGCCTGTCAGGATGCAGCTTTTCGTCATGCCTTTGCTTGGCCTTATGCTCAACGTCCAGCATCTCTGTTAAATGGTTTGTTAAAACCTGAACCTGTCAAGGCTTTGGCAAATTAGAGGCTACATAGAAACAGCCTCTTCCGAATTCCACCCAGTACCCAGACAAAATTCATCCACCCAAGAAGCCAGATTACTGGCATTAGTATGCGGTCTAGGATTAAATTTGTTAGCAGGTGCAGATGGTTTTTTATGCACATATTGCCCGTTTTGGGAAATTTCCGTTACCATTTTTGACGATATTAATGTCTTGGGTGTACCGGGAACTTCAGTAGTGATTTCTAGTGAACTGACTACTTTGCCATTGCGGGGTTTGGTCGTAGCTAATGCCAAGGAGGTCAAAGGTTTGTCTTTTTTCGGTAGTTCCAGAGTGATAGCGAATAACTGTCCTTGTTGAGAGGATGATTTGTGGATAGTAGACTTGATATTCATTTTGGCAGTAGTTGCGATCGCTCTTCCAGATGTCTTGACTTCTGCGGCGATCGCTGGCAACGTTGGCACATGATATAAACATGGCATCACTACCAACTTTTCTAACCTATCTACATGGGTTAGCGTCTGTGGAACATCCTGAACCGTGAGTGCAACTGATGTTACTGGTTGCTCCTCTGGATACTCTGGTTCGACTTTGGTGACAGCCAAATTCATCTGTGATTCGATTAAGCCTAACTCTTTGTCAGGATTAAAATTTAAACCCAAAGCTGCAACTATCTCATCAGGATTGTTATTCAGTTCCATCACAAAAGCCAGAATTTGATCAAACTCTGGTTCTAAAACAGACAGTGTTGCCAAAATAAACCCAGACGAAGGCCGGCGTAAACCATCATAGGCAGCCCAAACTCTCAATTTGACTAACCAAGGACGATTTTGCTCATAATAATCCAGCCACTTCATTTTTAAGGATTGACGCAGCTCCTGAATATTCATCGGATGCCTCGCTTCAGTCAACAATAGTGCAGACCTGTTAACAGTTAACAGTTACCAGTTATCAGTTATCAGTGCAAGGAAAACTTGATAACTTTTCACTGTTTATTTTTCACTGATTTATCCCTGGGGATGAAACCGATGATAGAGCATCTTTTGAACTCTTTGACCACCTAATAAATGCTTTTCTATAACTAGAGGTACTTCATGGGGTTGAATGCCGCTATACCAGACCATATCCGGCAACACCAACACCATCGGCCCGTTACCGCACTGTCCTAAACAACTGCTAGCTGTCACCATCGCTTCAGCAACTGGCAAAACTGCAAAAGCTGCTAATACTTCCTTCGCACCTTGCTTTTTACAGGTGCGATTTTGGCAAACTCTTACACATCTAGGAGTAGATGGTTGTTCTGTAGCTGGGGAGTTAAATTCTTGAATGAAGTTGGCCATAGGTAATGTTTCCCACCCTGCAAAAACTCAGTCAATAGTCATCATAATTAATGACTATTGACTAATGACTAATCCACAGACAGTCCTTTTGATGCTAACCATTCACGGTTAAATATCCGCGACTGATAGCGAGAACCACTATCACATAATATGGTGACAATAGTATGTCCAGAGCCTAATTGCTTGGCTAGAGCCACAGCTGCGCCTACATTGATACCAGTCGAACCACCCATTAATAAACCATCTTTTCGCAATAGCTGGTAAACCACTCGCAAGGCTTCTTTGTCATCTATTTGGATAGCATCATCAGCTGGTGTGCCTTCCATGTTGGCTGTAATTCGACTGTTACCAATGCCTTCGGTGATAGAATTACCTTCTATTGTGATTTCGCCTGTTTTGATGTAGCTGTACAGTCCACTACCCATTGGGTCAGCAACTACACATTTAATTGCTGGATTTTTTTCCTTCAGGTACATGGAAACACCCGCAAATGTTCCCCCAGTACCAGTTGCAGCCACCCAACCGTCAACTTTTCCGTCAGTTTGCGCCCAGATTTCTGCTCCTGTAGTTTCGTAATGAGCGCGACGGTTAGCTAAATTATCAAACTGATTTGCCCAGATAGCATTATCCATCTCAGCCGCAATTCTGCCAGATAGCTTGACATAGTTATTGGGGTCTTTGTAGGGTACAGCCGGAACGGGACGAACTTCTGCACCCAAGGCTGTAAGCGCGTCTATTTTTTCTTGTGATTGGGTGTTAGGAATGATAATCAGGCATTTGTAGCCTTTGGCATTGCAAATATGTGCCAATCCAATGCCAGTATTACCAGCCGTTCCTTCGATGACAGTACCACCCGGTTTAAGTAACCCTTTTTCTTCTGCATCTTTGATGATGTAAAGTGCAGCGCGGTCTTTGACTGAACCCCCAGGATTAAGAAATTCTGCTTTGGCCAGAATTTCACACCCTGTTTCTTCACTGAAGCTATTTAAGCGAATCAGTGGGGTATTGCCAACAGTGCCTATGAAACCATTTTTAATATCCATTGTCATTTTACTTGAGTTCTTACCTATAAAAATTGTGGCTCATAGCGGTGGTATGTATACACTGATTTTAATCCGTAAAACGATGACCGACCTACGCTCAAAGACCATCTCTACGTTCCCTGCGGGATGCGGAGCGTGTTGGAGACAGAGGCTGTGCCAACACTTACAGTGAGCGGCGATGCCACCAAAATTTCACTTCTCCTAACTCTCCGCGCCTCTGCGCCTCTGCGTGTTAGCGTTAGCGGGGCGTAGCCCAACAAATTCATCTGCAATTTCCGAAAAGCAAGCCTAAGCTGTAGGATCTATTCTCTGAAGTCAATTTAAAAACCCCTGAATCAAAATAGTAAATTCACTGGGGTTGTCAGCTACATACGTAAGTTAATATACAGGAAATTGATAAGTAATAATATCATCCTCAATGGGGTGGATATCCATGACATCTCAAAATAATCACCATCATGAACTGGAGCAAAGGGAACGGATACTGCGAGAGAAAGAAGTAGAATTACGACTCCGAGAAATGGAACAACAAATGCCTACTAATGATGCACCATTTCATAAGACGTTGAAACACCAACCAGACAATTCTCCTAAACCCTGGATGAAAAAAGTAATTCTTGGTGGTAAATTATTTGCTCTTGGTGTAGCGGCGTTAGTTGCAGTCAGAGTCGCATCGGTTTTGGCCGGATTTGTCATTATGGCAGTTCTAGCTTGGGTAGCATACAAGCTATTTTTTGAAAATCGCAAAAAATCATCTTAAATTAAGGGAAAATGGTGATGGTTAATCAAGTAGCAACTGATAGATTTATTGAAGATTTAGAACGTGTTGCTCAGGTACGTTCTGAGATGGCAATGTGTTTACAACATCTATCTGAAACCATTAACAAAGCCGAATTAGATGGGGAATCTTCCTCTGGTAAGCTTAGTTTAGAACGGGATTTAGAAGATATTGATATAGCGAGTAAAAACTTAAAAAAAGGTGTATTTCGCCTGTTGGTTTTAGGCGATATGAAGCGGGGTAAAAGCACTTTTCTCAATGCCTTAATTGGAGAGAACTTACTCCCCAGTGATGTTAACCCCTGTACCGCAGTTTTAACAGTTTTACGCTATGGTTCAGAAAAAAAAGTTACGATTCATTTTAATGATGGCAAAAAACCACAACAGCTAGATTTTCAAAATTTTAAATATAAATATACAATTGATCCAGCCGAAGCTAAAAAGTTAGAGCAAGAGAAAAAACAAGCATTTCCTGATGTTGATTATGCAGTAGTTGAGTATCCTTTAACACTTCTAGAAAAAGGGATTGAAATTGTTGATAGTCCAGGGTTAAATGATACAGAAGCCAGGAATGAGTTATCTTTAGGGTATGTCAATAATTGCCATGCGATTCTATTTGTGATGAGAGCTTCCCAACCGTGTACGTTGGGTGAGCGTCGTTATCTAGAAAACTATATTAAAGGGCGAGGTTTATCAGTTTTCTTCTTAATTAATGCTTGGGATCAGGTAAAAGAATCATTGATTGATCCTGATGATGTAGAAGAGATTAAATCTGCTGAAAATAGACTTAGACAAGTTTTTAAAGCGAATTTAGCAGAATATTGCCAAGTAGACGGCCAAAATATTTATGATGAAAGAGTATTTGAACTGTCATCGATTCAAGCACTGCGGCTACGTTTAAAGAATCCCCAAGCAGATTTAAGCGGGACTGGCTTCCCTGATTTTATGGGTGCGCTTAATACTTTTCTTACCAGAGAACGAGCGATCGCAGAACTCCGACAAGCAAGAACATTAGCTAGACAAGCGGTTAACCATACTCGCGAAGCCATAGGTAGAAGGATACCATTACTTGATCAAGATGTCGAAGAATTAAAAACACGCATTAATTCTGTAGAACCTGAGTTTAAAAAGCTCACGAATATTCGAGATCAATTCCAGAGAGAAATCTTTACTACTAGAGACACCCAATCACGCAAAATATCTGAATCTTTCCGCAGTTATGTTTTAAATTTAGGCAATACTTTTGAAAGTGATTTCTTACGCTATCAACCAGAATTAAAGATATTAGATTTTCTTAGTAATGGGAAACGAGAAGCATTTAATGCTGCACTGCAAAAAGCCTTTGAACAATACATGACTGATAAATGTGCAGCTTGGACTTTAACTGCTGAGAAAGATATTAATGCAGCTTTTAAAGAATTATCTCGTAGTGCAGCGCAGTATGGTGCATCTTACAACCAAGTCACTGAGCAAATTACAGAAAAACTCACTGGAAAACAAGTTAAAGTCAACACTAACAACAGTAATACAGAAGAAGATAATGCTCCTAGTTGGGCAAAATGGGCAATGGGATTGTTATCACTTTCTAGGGGGAATCTAGCTGGTTTTGCAATGGCTGGAGCTGGATTTGACTGGAAAAATATCTTATTAAATTATTTCACTGTCATTGGTGTGGGGAGTATTATCACCGCAGTTACAGGTATACTTCTCGGCCCCATTGGATTTGCTTTACTTGGTTTGGGAGTAGGTGTTTTACAAGCAGATCAAGCTCGAAAAGAGTTAGTTAAAACTGCGAAGAAAGAGTTAATCAAATATTTACCTCAAGTAGCAAATGAAAAATCACGAACTGTATATGATGCAGTAAAAGAGTGTTTTGACAGCTACGAAAGAGAAGTGAGTAAAAGGATTAATGATGATATTACTGCTCGTAAATCTGAGTTAGATAATCTGCTTAAGCAAAAAGAAACACGAGAAATAAATCGGGAGAGTGAGTTAAAGCGGTTTAAAACTTTGCAAGAAAATGTCATCTTTCAATTACAAAAGATTGAGACAGCTTATAGTAATCTTTTAGCTTACTATGGCTAGTATCAATCAAATCTCATCTCTCTCTTGGCTACAATATAGAGAGAAGTGGTAATTTTTAAACGCCGAGGTTGAATGAAAGCTTTGTGTTTAGAGGTTAAAAAATTGTGATGCTCCCTTAACTACATATGAACACTGATAAAATTATCTGTGTTTATCTGTAGTTAAAAGTTTACAGACTAAACCTAGAATGAGGGGAATATGCCACAACAGGATACAAGATACAGAGACTTAGCAGAGGTTTTAAAATCTGCATCTACATTACTAGGTTTAGAACGCACATCACAACTACATCAAGATATTATTAATATTGGCAATTATCTGACTAATCCTAACTTTAGGGTTGCAGTTTTTGGCCCCTTTAATCATGGTAAATCAACGCTGTTAAATGCTATCTTAGGAACTCGCACGTTACCGATAGATTTAATTCCCACCACAGGCGCAGCTATTACTGTGAAATATGGTTCTGATGTCAGAACTCGCATCATGTTGGTAGATGGATCAGAAATCTATCGCAGTGGTACGGAAGTTTTACAACAATATGCAATCCTTGATGGTGATAGACAGATGCGAAAAGATGTAATATCTGTTGAAGTTTTTTGTCCTCATACTTTTTTAGAAACTGGTGTAGAGTTTATTGATTTACCAGGGACAAATGATCGGGATGAGCAGGATAATTTAGTTCGAGAGCAACTTTTCAGTGCTGATTTAGTTGTGCAGTTACTAGATGCACGCAAGTTGATGACTTTAGGTGAGCGGGAAAACTTGCGAGATTGGTTATTAGATAGGGGTATTAAAACAGTTATTTTTGTTGCTAATTTTATTAATTTACTTGACTCGGAAGAGCAAAAACAAGTGCAGAATCGGCTGCGGTTTGTTGCAGAAAGTTTCCGTGCGGAATTACCTCCTGGTTTTAGTAATTTATATCGTGTGGACGCTTTACCTGCTTTGCGCGCTAGATTAAAAGGTGATGTGGCGGCGGCTAGTAGTAGTGGCTTAGTGGCTTTTGAGACGGCTTTGCAAAATATTGTGAGTATTTTACAACAAAATCGGGGTGGTGTCAGGTTGCCAAGAGTGCAGGCGATCTCATCCCAAATTCAATTATCATTAAAAAATAAAATTGACCCTATTGCTAACGAATTTAAAGTTTTTGATGCAAAACAAAATGCCAAAATAGAAATTAAACAAAAAGCACAAAATCTGATCAAACAAGGCTTTAATACTAGTCTATATGAGTTAAGAAATTGGCTGTCTTTACCAAACTTACTAGCTAAATATCAAGCTGATGCAGCTGTTGCACTAGCAGAAAATAATTTTAAATCTTGGCAAAAAAATCAACTCAAAAAAGAACTCATAGAATTACAGTTAGCTGTAATGAAATGGCTATATCAAGCTTATGATTTTTTTAAGGAAGAACGACCTGAAGATTTATTAATTTCTTTCCCGCCAGAACCACAAATTACTTTACCATCAAAACCAGATAATACTGAAATATTAAGTGAACCTGGAGCAATGGCTGTAGGTGGTGGGATTGGTTGGTTATTAGGTGGGCCAGTAGGTGCTGCTGTTGTTGGGAGTATTTCTTATGTATTAAATAAAAATATTCAACAGTATGAAGAAAAATCAGCAAACGAATCATATCATCAACAAGTTGCTAAACTTTGTATAAATGCAACTGAAGATTATTTGTCTCAATTTAGTAGTCAAGCTTTATCAAAGTTATTTGAATTTGAACGTCACGCTGAAAAAGTGATTTACTTTAAAATTACTCAAGAACCCCAAGAAGTTAATCAACAACGTGAATGTTTACGACGACTGCAACAAGGATTTAATCAATTACTTGGTGAGTTAGAAAAAGCGAAAATTCCTTCTAACTATCAACCTTATATAGAAACGCCAAAAGTTAGTCAACCTCAACAAAAGTCTTCGCGCCAACAAGAACGGATTTATACTCGCCCACCTCAAGCTACTTATAACCCACCAAGACAGGAGAATACACCTAAGACTCCTGAAAAAAAGGTAGAATCTCCAAAACAACAAGTTTATTCTCCCCCACCACCACCAAAAACTACTCCTTCACCCAATCCCGCAGAGTTAGAAGCGAAGTTTCGTAACTGGGAAATGGATGAAGAAATAGCACGAATGAAAGCAGAAATGCGTATTCCTGGTTTTCAGAATAGTCAGCAGCAGACAAATCAAAGTAAGCAAGCACCTAAACCACCTCAAAGCCAAGTAGAAAAAGATAAAATTGCTCGCGCGTATAATATTTTAGGTTTGCCACAAAATGCAGCTTTTGCGGATATCAAACAGGCTTATAAAACTTTAGTTAAAAAATGGCATCCAGATTTATTTGTCAACCAACCTCAGATGCAAAAACAAGCTCAGGAAAAAATGCGTTTGCTTAATGAAGCTTATACAGTATTATCTACTGCTAAAAGTTGATTTATTTTGGATTTTTGACTATGGTCGCTTGCCAACAAAAACCGGGGTAGACCCCGGTATAAATTTACATTATGATTGCAGCCTAACTGTCAGCAAAACTTGAGGGGGAACGAAACTTGCTGTTGATCAGATGTTTGAACATATAATCCACTATGCTTTGTTTAAAGGCTTACCTGTGCTACTTCCTGCTCTCTTGTAATTTTATTGAACTCACATTCATCTGTCTCAAAATTGCTGTACATAGTGGACTATCCGCATCTAAAAAACCTTTGATTGCGGTAAAGTGATTTTCTTGAGGCTGTGGTAAGTATTCACCAGTCAATCCTTTTTCCTTCCATGCAGTCAGAAAATCTTGCGACTGTCGTTGAAATTCTGAAGTTTCTTCTCCACCATAAGTTATGAGTAAAGAGCCAGCTTTTTCGGGAAGATTAAGCATAGGACTATTACGAAGAACTTCAGCCCAGGTTAGTTGTAGTTTGGGTTGTAGCCAGGTGTAGGGAAACGGCATCAAATCAAACAAACCGCTAATAGCACAACCACCTTTAATGATGTTATCTGGCACTCCATACTCGTTTTTCCAGTCTGTAGCCATGACCATTGCGGTTAAATGACCACCTGCTGAGTGACCAGCTACATAGATCCGATTGGGGTCTGCGCCAAAGCTTTCGGCATGATGATAAATCCAGGTAATTGCTGAACGATTTTGGCGGACAATTTCATCAATGGTCACTTTGGGACACAAGGCATAGTTGACCACGACGACTGTAACATTTGCAGCTACCAGACCTTGGGCGACAAAGTTAAAGTCTTTACTGCTTCCCATTATCCAATAGCCACCGTGGATAAATACCAAAATTGGAGAGTTTGGCTCTGTTGCAGGGAAAATATCTAAGTGTTCGGCTACGGTAGGGCCAAAAGCAACATTTAAATGGCAGCGTAGTTTGTCACGCACTTTAGCACTGTTTGTAGCATAAAAATTCATGTACGCAGGTATATCAAGGCCTAGTTCACCAGGATTGTACTGAAAATCTAGCTCTGTTTGAGTTTGAAAATTACGGTAAAGCATTAAATTTTTCTGATTTATATTTTATATGAGTTAAAAAACTGGATATTTGTTCAAAAGTCAGCACATCAAGAAATAGGCAGGAGAAAATAGCCCATAGGGTTGAACCGTAGAGCAGCAGCTGGCTTTTGATCGGTCAGAGCGCAATGCTGTTTATGCAGTAGCGATCGCCATGAAAGAAGCGATGGTAGAAGGACTTGCACTTTGCAACCCTATCATTCGGTAGAAAGCTTTGAACTCTTTACCATCGCACAAAGACTCAAAATTGAGCAGATAGCTTAGACAGGAATTAGCGATCGCTCTGATTGATAAACTCTAACGAAGGGTTCTTGATAGGAATGAGTTGTAATATAGGCATGAAACTCATTGATCAAGTCGGTAAAATACTCAAACGCCACATCAATAAATTCTAGTATTTGCTGATGAATCTCCTCTGGCACTTCAATCTCTGCCATTACTTGCAGAGAAGCAGGAGTATGGAGAGTGTGAGTATTTTCTATGTGGTTATGCCGCATTCCGAAATAACGGAACTCTGCTTCAACTATTTCTTGCAGTTGTAGTGCCGCAGACATAGTTGAACGGAAAAAGACATTTGCTGTCACTTCAGAGACTTCTATGGCAACTAATTTGATAATCGGATGCGCTCCATGAGTATACCGCTCGAACAGAGGAAACATGGAACGGGAAACTTTAGTATGCTCACTCCAAATGAATCGCACCGCATCGCTAAACCGCATAGGATAGTCAATGCCCATCTTTTCCATGTCTTCCAATAACCATTGCCAATGGAAATGCTCTTCGTGGGTATGCACGTTGACCATATCTTGAATGTAATTGGTCGTTGGCTCATCTCTGAGAACTCTTTTGCACAACTCACTGAACTCCATTGCCAGTGGAGTAATTACAGGTGCAAATGCTAACCTCTGCCGGGGGTCAATTGTCTCGTCTTCCATATACTGAAAGAACGGCAACTGGGCGTACTCCTGGTTCTTCTTTTCGATCAACTCAAGAATTGATTTCATTTTGATGCTCATATCTTTTCCCGTTGGCAGAATAAACAAAGAGCTAGGCACTTACCAGTAATAAAATGCTTAACCGCCGCTTTTGCATTGAGAGCAAAAGCGTCAAAAATATATAGATTGTATAAAAAATATTTTTGATCCGGTAAGGCAGTAAGTCTTTGCGGTTTAAGTTACAGCCAAGCGGCTGCACCAACCCGAACGGCAGAGCATTTTATTTTTGGAGCTTGATCATACTTTTTAGCCTACATCACGATAATACATTATAAATACTTAAATTTATATAAAGATTAGGTCAAAAATGATAACTTTGGGAAAATTACATAAAATTGAAAGCTAACACCGCCTTTGAAAGTCCGGGCAAACGCACCTAAGTGTTGATCAGCCTAGATAAAAGTACATAAGTAACTAGGCACGAAAAAACAAAACTATGTGAAAACCATTAAACAACTTCGCTAACGCAATTACTGGCAGACTGGAAGCGATCACTAGTCGTGCATCTGCATTTTATGACACCTTAAATTGCGATAAGTTTAGGGGTTTAAGGGTGTAGGGGTAGAAAGATTATTTCTTGAGAGTTACCAAATTTTAGACATATTCAAGACAAATCTGGGTAAAGCTGGATCTGCACTCACTTTATCAGGACTTTCTAAACATTCTTCTGGTTGACCTGGATGATATATATAAACTCGGCGATACTTGCGGTCAATCAACCAACCTAACTTTACCCCTGGCTCTTTCATATATTCAACCATTTTATCTTTCAGGGGTTGGAGGTTATCGCTAGGCGATCGCAGTTCCACTACAAAATCGGGACAAATAGGTGCAAAGCTTTGTTGCTGTTCTGATGAGAGAGTATTCCACCGTTCTAATTTCATCCATGAAGCATCAGGAGAGCGTTTTGCACCCGTGGATAATGTAAAGCCTGTACTGGAGTCAAAACAAATACCTGTACCATCTTGTTCTGACCAAACTCCTAGCTGTAAAGCCACATTAAAGTTACGATTTCCTGTTTCTGAACCCGTAGGCGGCATGATTGAAATTTCTCCAAATTGATTCATTTCAATGCGTAATTCACGATTTACTTGACAGAACTCAAAGAATTGCTCGTCTGTCATTTGCATTGATGGAGGCATTTGTATCACTAAGGAAGATGACAGCATAAAATTTCAACAGCTGACTTTATTTTCCATTTTTACGTAAATACAAAAAAACGCAAAGATGAAGCTTTGCGTCTTATATACGAACTGACTTAAAAATTTACAGACAGTGCTACAGGTTTAAAGCTGGACTAGGCCTACGCTCAATCATCTGTCACCTGTCACCTGTAACCTGTCACCTTTTATTTATTAGGCTGAGGAGTCATCCGCAAGTAGGGTTTAACTTCTTGATAGCCTTTGGGGAATTTTTCCTTCAATACTTCTGGATCTTTGAGCGAGGGTACAATTACACAATCGTCGCCATCTTTCCAGTCGGCTGGGGTAGCGACGCTGTAGTTGTCGGTAAGTTGCAATGAATCAATTACCCGCAACAGTTCATCAAAGTTGCGTCCGGTGCTGGGGGGGTAAGTAAAGGAAAGACGTAGTTTTTTGTTGGGATCAATCACAAATACTGAACGCACTGTAACAGATGCGTTAGCGTTGGGGTGAATCATGTCGTAAAGATCGGAAACTTTACGATCTGCGTCTGCCAAAATTGGATAGTTGAGGGTGGTGCTTTGAGTTTCTTCGATGTCGCCTACCCAGCCTTTGTGAGATTCTACATCATCAACGCTGAGAGCGATCGCTTTTACGTTACGCTTGTCAAATTCTGGTTTTAGTTTGGCAACTGTACCTAACTCAGTTGTGCAAACTGGTGTATAGTCAGCAGGGTGAGAAAACAGCACAACCCAGCTATCACCAGCCCATGCGTAAAAATCTATGTCGCCATGTGTAGACGCTTGTGTAAAGTTGGGTACTGTATCACCAAGACGGAGAGCCATATAAGATTCCCTGTAGTTAAATAAGGCTTATGTATTTTAGCGTGTCGTTTTGACACAACATCGGTTTCCCCATCGGCTTTTAGTTGTTTGTAACAAAATTTTAACTTTTGAGCCTTTAAGAAGTCTTTCCAGATGGGGAATAATAACTGACGGAATCTGATTATTGCATAAATACAATGTATTTGTTTTTTCTTAACTATGAAATAATGTGACAAATTTGCTGGAATAGTCTGGCAAATATTTGTAGTTTTTAGAGGTATTCGTATAATCTGAGTTAAGTTATACTTGTTACAAGCTTTACTTACATATATACGCTTTTTAGGCGGCTGATATTAAAATATTTGCTTGTAGTAGGAAATTGCAGAGATTACTAGGTAACTGACTTTCTGGGATAAATACATGATTCTCAAAGGGTCTTGGTCAATTACGCGTTTGACGGCAGCCTTTAGTTTACTGTTACTAACAGCTTGTAATAGTAATGCCAACTCTGATGATAACTTTACGGGTTTGAAAGTTAAGCTTTTGGTGGGTAGTGCCTTGGGTGATTTTTGCAACCAAGCCGCAAAGAATTTTAATGATACCCAACCGACGTTAGATAATGGGACAGGGTTTCGGGTAAGTTGCGAAGCATTGGGTAGCGGCGATGTGGTGACAAAGGTGGTTACTTCAGCTACGCAACTGAAAAATGGGACTTTGCAAGCAGATGCACCAGACTTACCAACTATTATTTCTCTGGATGGAGATATATATCACAGTCAGCTAGTTTACCGCATTAACCAACTGTTTCCAGGGCAAAATTATATTCCCGATATCACTGACGCACAGCTAATAGCGAACACGCCAATGGTGTTTATGGCGCAGCCGGATGTAGCTGGAGGACTAAAAAAAGTTGCTGACCCTTATCAAGCTTTGGTGACAGCGAAGACTCACCGGGATATTGACCCAGCCGCGCCGCCATTAACTGTTAACTATGTCCACACTGCGCCGACTCGTTCTAATTCTGGGTTACAAACACTGGTAGCTCAATATGCCAGTGTATCGAATAAGCGTCCTGAAGAGTTGACTGTTGCTGATGTGCAGAAGTTTCAGCCGCAAATTCAGCAAATCCAAAGCAAGATTACCCGTTATGGTGTCTCTACTAATTCTCTCGCCCAATCGATGGTGAAAAATGGGACATTTTGGGCTTCGGTGGGGTCTGTTTACGAGTCTAGTGTGATTGTGGCTAATTCTGGCTTGCAACCAGGACAGCAGCGTTATACAGCCGTTTATCCCAAAGTAACGTTTACTTCTAATATGCGGGCAATTGTGCCGAATACGCCTTGGGTGAGTGCAGATGAGAAGGCTGCTGCTGAGAAGTTTATCACCTATTGGCGATCGCCGGAAACTCAAAAAATTGCCCCCGATTTAGGTTTAAGGCCAGGAACTCCCGGTGTGGCTTTAGGTACAAAGTTTTCTCCAGATTTTGGTGTGGAATCTCAAGCCAAGTATGATTCCCTCAGACCACCTAAACCAGAGGTGGTTGATGCTATGTTGAAATCTTGGCAGGAAGCCTCGAAGAAACCATCGTTAGTGGTGGTAGTTGTCGATTCTTCTGGTTCGATGGAGGGAAATAAACTACCAGCCGTCCAAAATACTCTATTAAATTACATTAATAATCTCGGTGTAAAAGAGCAGATTGCTTTGATTGATTTTGATTCGGAGATTCGTCCCCCAGTGTTAGTAGATGGTACACCCCAAGGGCGCGATCGCGGCCTGCAATTTATTAGTGGACTGAAGGCGGATGGTGGAACAAGATTATATGATGCTGCTTTACAAGCTCGCAATTGGTTACAGCAAAATCGTCGTCAAGATGCAATTAATGCTGTTTTAATATTAACAGATGGGGAAGATTCAGGTTCGCAAGTTTCCTTAAATAAACTATCAAATGAATTGCAAAAAAGTGGTTTTTCTACTGACCAAAGAATTGGCTTTTTTACTGTTGGTTATGGGAAAGAGGGTGAGTTTAATCCTGATGCTTTGAAGAAGATTGCTGAGTTGAATGGGGGATATTATTCTAAGGGTGATCCGGAAACAATTGCTCGGTTGATGTCAGATTTGCAGGTTGAGTTTTAAACGCAGAGGTACGCTGAGGTAAGCGCAAAGTAACGCGGAGTTTTTCTATTATGCTGAAATTAGCAAACCCAATGTTTTATCCGTTAGCTGTGTTAACTGGAGGGGTAACTTTATTTGTAGGTGTGCGTTTAGGACAATTGCCAAGTCCATTTATGATACCTTTTGCTGCTGGTATTGCTGTTGCTGGGGCTAGTTTTTTAAGGTCTCGTGAACCAGAATTTTTAGAGTTAGATAATCCAGCATTGGAACGGGAAATTTTAGCAGTTAAAACATCGGCGTTGGCTTTAGCGAACCAAGCTAATGGACTAAATTTGGCAGCCCAAAAGCTGTTAAATGATACTTTTCAAATTGAACTATTGGCTACTGTTTCTATAAGTTGCGATCACGTCTCACAACTTCCCGGTAAAATTGATACGTTAGTATTCAATTTGCATAATACTAATTCGCTCCTTTCTATTGAGGCTTTACAACAGCAACTTACAGAAGTACAAAAAAAATTACCTTCTAGTTCTGGGGTAGCTAAACGACATCTCAATCAATTAGCGGATAGTCTCAAGCGCAATATACAGTTAGCACAAGAAGGTGAAGATAGTCGTCTAGCTAGGATTATTAATATTGCTACTTTAATACAAGATTTTGCAGGTGTATTGCAAAAACTGCAAACAAGATTACGTACATCTGACTTAAGTGATTCTGAACAAATTAATGGTTTACAATTAATTGCCGATGAACTAAGTAGTCTTTCAGAAAACCTAGATTTATTAGTACGACAATAATTTTGTTTTAGCGGTTGTTTAAAAAGTCGGAAGAGGTATGAATCAATTCACAATTCAAAATAAAAATGTCATTCTGACTGGAGCGGAGCGTAAGGTTCGCGAAGCGTTCCGTAGGAAAGAATCTTAATACTTGTCGGTTAAGCTAAAAACACTAAATCAGGTAGGTTGGTTTGAAATTAGGAAACCCAACATTTACATTTCCTAATCAAAAGAAATAATTATGAAAACGAAAAAGTCTAAATTAAACCGCAAAAATCAACTTTTTACCTCAATCGCCATCATCTTAGCTGCATTAGGTTTAACCTATGTGCCGATTCCTGGGTTACAGCAAACTGTGGTAATTGTGAGTGGGACGGAACTACAAGAACCACTGCAAAAATTAGAAGCAAAATTTGAGCAGGAAAACCCAAATATTAAGTTAGAACTCAAGTTTCAAGGTTCTCAAGAACTAATTAATAATTATGTTAATCAGAAGAACGACTTTAAACCTGCGGTGTTAATACCTGCCAGTGGGGAAATTTTAACAGAATTGAGCGATCGCCTGCAAGCTACCAACAACACCGACTCATTTTATGATTCTCCCACACCCATAGCTAAAACCTTACTGGTAGCTGTTGCTTGGCCACAACGGGGTAAAGTCCTGTTCCCAGATGGACGCTTCCAATGGCAAAAAATCGAACAAGCAATGCAAGCTAGTAACTGGGGAAAAATTGGCGGTGCTAATGACTGGGGTAGCTTTGATTTTGTCACGACAGACCCCACCCGTTCTAATAGTGGTCAGGTGACACTAAACCTATGGACACAAGCAAAATTAGGTACAAACATCAACCAAAATAGTTTTAATAACCCATCTGTACAGTCTTTGTTTGGGTTGGTGAAAAAATCAGTCTATCAGCCACCACGGTCTACAGATATTCTCTTGCAAGAGTTTATTACTAGAGGCCCCAACGATGCTGATGTGGCCACAGTATACGAAAGTATAGCTCTCTATCGTTGGCAACAATCAGGTGCTAATCAAGGTAAACCTTACCAAATCTACTATCTAAATCCTACTAGTGAATCTATCGCTACAGCCGCAATTGTCCGCCGAGATGTTGATGGTGGAACAGCAAATGCAGCCAGGAAGTTTTTAGATTTCCTCACACAACCCGCACAACAAGCCGTTCTAGTTCAGCATGGTTTCCGTCCAGTGAATAATGCGGTTGATTTAAAAGCTGTACCTAATAGTCCTTGGAATCAAAATATCCCTGGTGCTGAAATTAAGCCAACGGTGCAAACCATCCCACCACCCAACACTCAGACAATTAGAGAAATTCAGCGTCTCTGGGAAAGGGCAAATTAATTCACTGATTCGTGATAATTTCTTGATAGGCTTGGATAGTTTGTTTTGCGATCGCATCCCAGCTAAAATTTTCTAGGGCATACTTTTGAGCATTTAATCCCCGACGCTGACATTCTTGAGGGTTTTGCAAAGCCTCTTGTAGCAAGTCTACCAACGATGATACATCTGTTGTTCCCACCCACCCTGATTCACTATCACGCACCTCTTGCCAAATATGCACTTGGTCGGAAATAACTACAGGTTTTCCGGCTACCATAGCCTCAGCTACGGCAATACCAAAGTTTTCATAATAAGAAGGCAAGACAAATAAATCAGCTGCTTGCAGTAGACTAGTTTTTAATTCACCACTGACAAAACCTGTGATGGTTGTGTGCGATTTTAAAGGTGAATTATCGATTTGTTCTTTGATTTTGTGTTCATAATCCGGGTCTTGGGGACTTGCACCAGCTAAGACAAAATGAAAGTTTGTGCCAGATGCTAATAATTTTTCTAATGCTGGAATTAGCAGATTTAAACCTTTTTTTGGGTCAAGTCGTGACATAAATAGCACTAAAGGTAAATCTTTTGATATACCTAAATTATTATTTATCAAATCTCTCCCATTTTTAGGTAAAGATTTAGGAGGAATCACACCTAAAGGAATCACCAAATCTCGTGTAGCTGCACCAAATCTTTCTGAGATTTTTGCCTCTTGTTCACTTGTAAAATGAATCGCTGCTGCTTTAGCTAAATTACGCCGTTCAATAATTTCTACATACAGCTTTTTTAATTGTTTTTTCTTCAGTAAATCAGACGGATCAAGCGTTCCTAAAGGACGTAAAATATAAGGTAATTTTTGTTGGCTACATACAACCGCCGCCGCACTACTCACCGGAGAAAATAAGGCATGAATATGTGCTAAATCAAAATCTTTAGCGTAAGTTTTTAACCAATTTAGTAAATCCAAAGAAAATTTATAACGCCGAAATGGCGCACAGCGAAAATAAATAATATCATAGCCATCTTGTTTTATAGGTACATTTAAAGGTACATCCAGAGGTTTTTGACCAGTATCACCATTACTATCTGTAGTTAGTACCGTAACTTCTACCCCTTCTTTAGCCAAAGCCGGTGCTAGTCCTAGCACCATTTGACTAGGTCCACCATAGATTAAAGAAATCGATGGAACAATATGTAAAATTTTCATTTTATTTAATTTTTATTGATTATAATTCTAATGACTATTGACTAACTCCTGATAAAACTCAAATTGTTGCTTGGCTAAAGCTTGATTCGTATATTTATCCATTGCTTTCTGATAACCAATTTCAGCCAAATTATGAGCCAAATCTGGTTTTTCCATAAGCTGTAATAAACAATTAGCTAAAGCTTGAGCATCACCTTCAGGAAATACCAAACCAGCGTCACCAATTACATAAGGTATTTCCCCCGAATCAGAACCAACCACAGGTACTTTACAAGCCATAGCCTCAATTAGTACATGACCGAACTGTTCTTTCCAACCAACAGAAGTGAGAGTTTTAAATTTGTATGTAGTTTCTGAAGGCAAGACTAAGGTACTCATTAAATTAATGTAGTTGGGGACTTCATCATGAGGCACACTCTCTACGAAAATCACCCTATCTTGAATATTATTTTCTGTAATTATTTTGACTAATTCTTCTTTTAAAAGACCTCGTCCCAATAGTAGTAGTTTCCAATGTTTATTTTTTAAAGTAATTAATGATTTTAAGAGTGTGAATAAACCTTTTTCTGGAACAAAACGCCCTACGAAGCCCACAATGAAATCTTTGGGTGTGATACCCAATTTAGCAGCTAGTTCTGGTTGTGCTTGAGGAGTAAAAAGATTTTCATCTACACCCAATTGCGGCATGACTTTAATTGCGCCTTGATAACCCCTTTGTTGTAAAACTTCAGCCCCATCCTGATTACCAGAGATGATACCGTGGCTGTGGTTAAGGTTATATTTTTCTAATAAAGCAACTGGTAGTTTTAATTCGTAAGGTAAATTCCACCAAGTAAAAAAGATATTTTTTGCCTCCAGTCCTAATAACTGATTTAAGACAATCATCTGAGTATAAGCCAGACTCCTAGAACCTTGTTCTACTTGGATAATTTGGGGGCGAAACTGTCGCAATAAAGTTATTAAATCAGCACCGAAGGTAAGTAGACCTTGATGGTTTTGACTAAAATTAGAAACCGGAACTATTCTAAATGCACCTTCATCTCTATATTGGGTGGCAATAGTTTTATTTTGTACACCACCAGGTTTCCAAACTTTAGGAACTACAACTGTCACCTCAATACCAGGTTGCAGTTGAGATAAAGCCCGAAGTTTTTCACAATTGAGGTCTACGATATAGGTATGACTGGCAACTAAAATCTTCATTTATGGGGTTTTTAATTTTTAATTTTTAATTTTTAATTCCCCGTAGGGGTTGACTCTTGATCAAGACGACTGTAAATTTGCCCATCATCCCAATTAGATTGAATGACAGTCCCCAAAGCTTTGAAGAAACCCAAGATATAGAATACACCACGAGTAGCAATTTTTATAGGTGAGCCACTTTTATGACAAGGGGGACGACCAAGGACGTGACAATCAAATAAACGGGCGTATAAACGTAAAGATTGGCTAGCAGTAAGGTTTTTCAGCCCCATCAAAAAATGATTGTGATAGAAGGTCATTTGATATTTGAGCGATCGCATACTAATATCATGACAGCCTCCTGTTTCTTCCCCCAGATGGACTAAATTAGCTTCTGGGTCATACCAAATCTTATACCCTGTCTGCCGTAACCTCAGACAAAAATCTGATTCTTCCCGCACTGCACTACCGCGAAACCTCTCATCAAAGTGCAGTCCGTATTTAGTGAAAATTTCCCGGCGGAAGGACATATTGCAACCCCTGGCTGTCAGAACTTGTTGAGGCTTAATGGTGTGTACTAAGTCAATGTGATACCAAGCTATTCCAGCGTCCATCGCCTCTGGGGGTAGATATTCAATCTCAAATTCTCCCCCAGAATCACCTAATTTCATTCTGTCAAATACCCGTCCAGCCACCGCCCCTATTTCTGGGTTTTGTAGATAGTTTTTGGCATGAGATGAGATATAGTTGGAGGTTAACTTGACATCATCATCAATAAAAATAATTATTTCCCCAGATGCCCGTCTGACACCATAGTTCCGCGCACCCGGTAAACTTGCCCAGTTCAGTTTAAACCATTTAATTTTTTCTGCTGCTGCTAGTTCTTCCAAATAATTTTGCACTTCTGGTTGGTGTGTTGGTGACTGGTCTACTACCAAAACCTCAAAATTTGGATAATCTTGATTTAAAACATCTGCAACGCTATCTCTTAATGCTTCTTCTCTACAGTATGTAGGAATAATTACAGTGATTAAAGGCTGATTATTCATATTTTTGATGATAAATGAAGCTATCAAAATTTAAGTTGTTTTCTGGTCATATATCCGCACAAACAGGTCAGACTATTTTTTCAACATCAAACACTTTTTCCTTTTTCTTCAAGTGCTTCATTTTTCCTTTCTTGTTTATCCAGTATTGGTAATTTGAAAAGAACTCCAGCAAAAAACCAGTAATATACAGCTACTGGATCGACATCTAAAGGATAGTAGTAAGTGTTGTAACTGATAAACAATATAAACACCCATATAGCAGCTGCGTAAGTACGGAAACTACGGTTTTTTATCGAACGATACGTTTTAAAGGCTGTAACCGTCAGGGTAGTCACTAAGGCGACAAAACCCAATAATCCCACAATGCCAACTTCATACAGCACTTTGGGATAGTAGGTTTCCACCAACTTAGTTCCACCTAAACTGCGAGCCGAGTTAGTAGCCCTTCCCAAACCACTGCCTATGGGAGTCTCTACAGTTTTCCAGTTCTCTTCAAATTGTTGGACGATAAATTCCTCTGGTGGTGAAGCGTCCCAACGACCAGATAAACTATCAACCCTTTCTTGAACTACAGCAGGGTTAGTGACCATTGCAATTCCTAAGATGGCAGCCAAGCCTATACCAATGGGAATAAAGCGTTTGAGGTTGGCAATTTGACCTGTGAGTATTAGCAACAACATAAAGCACGTTGGTACTAAAGCTAGTGCAATTCTCTGCCCCGAAACAACGGCATTAATAAATACCGTTGCCAATGAACCTAAACTGATTGCACGCCAAATGAAAGAGGGGTCAGAGAAAGCCGCAGCAAAGGCTAAAAAGGTACTGGAAATTAAGAACCATGCCCATTGCCAAGGAGCAACAAATGTTCCCGGTAAGCGAATAATTCCTTGGCTAGGACTATAAACTAGAGAACCACCAAAATAACAACGTGCGTCCAGGGTGGCTTTGAATAGGTCAGCACCTGAAGCATTTCTAGTACCTTCACAGATCCCTGTATACAATAGTCCGTATTGAATAATACCTAATGCTCCACATATGAGGATCGCGCTTACCTGGAGGCGAGATAAGAATAGAAAATCCTGTTTGTCACGAATTAAGTAGTAAGCGCAACCAATCAAAGGGACGTAGCCTAAAAATACTTTTAGTCCCAAAATACCCATACCTATAGGTATTTCGCTAGTAGCTGCTTGGAATTGCCCCACACTAGGTGGGTTTAGTTGCTGTCCACCATTGATAAACAGCAAGGTCAGCATACACAAGCCAAATAAAATAAATAGTGGAGTTCTGATAGCAGAGGGCAGAATTAGAGGTAGTTTCTGCTTCCGGCAAGTTTGCCAAATTGCGATTAAAGCCGGAAGATAGAACGAGTCCTTAGCTAGTTGTAAGATAGGACTGTTCCCAATGTAGTAAGTGATTGTACCCCCAAAAGGTACGTAAACCAGAAAAGCAAAAAGAGCTAACCTTGGATATTTGTAAGATATAGACACCACAATAATTCCCAAAACCGTGGGAACTGCTGCCTTTATTCCTACAGTTAAAAACATCAATATACCAACAAAGAAGCTGAAGAAAGAGACGGTAGTTAGTAAACTAATCAGTTCTTTACGCGCTTGAGTCTCTTTCCGCTTTTTGGCTAACCTGTCTTTTAGGCTCAGGGTTGGCGTTTCTTTCTGTGGTTGCTGTGTTGATTTTTTAGCACGTGATGACTTGGATTTTAATTTTGGCATAGGTGCGTTTTAGCCTATCAGCCTTAGAAAAAGTATATTTTTGACCTAATAAATTCAGATTACGGTAAGTTATATAATCCAAATTCCTCTCTCATCGATTGCGTAATCTTTTTACGATTAAAAATGCTGAAAGTTAGCTTTGTGCGATCATAGTAAAGATTTTCTCCTGTTTCTAATATATAAATTGCACCGGGAAATGGTAATGGGCTAATAGGTTGGGCTTTGTCTGTCAAAATATCTTTAACTTTGGCATGATCTAGATAATATTTATAATAGCCATATCCACGGTTATATTCTGGGTGTTCTGGTAAAAAATTTAAATCATATCGCAAAATATTACAACTACCACACATTCTATAAAAGTTATTTCTTTTACTATATATATAGTCACTACCTTCTTGATATTTATAACCTTGATTGATAAACCATCCATTACTGTGAGGATTGTTTTTGACAAACTCTGCTAACTTTCTGCTGATACAATCATCGGCATCTAATGCCATAGTATGAGTAGGAGCAAATTGTTGGGCATATACTAATCCTTGCAGGATTTTTCTTCCTTTATCTGTGCGTCCACGATTGATATAAAGGGACTCTTTATGGTCTGAAAAATCAACTGTCAAGTATGTTATGTTAGGGTGATGAAATTCTATTTCTGGTTGCTCGTTGCAAACCACAATTACCCGGAAATCTGGCGAAGTTTGATGACAAACTGATTTAATACATCTTTCAAATAAATGTGTAACACGCTCCCATGATTTTGAAAATTCTCGACCTTTAAGTGGGATAACAAAAACAAGCATATTGTTACCTTTTATAAGTACCGCAATAGTTAACGCGTAAATAATAACATAGTAACAATTAATGTCCCGTCGCTGAGATATATATGAAGAAGTCTTCTCATGTATCCTGCTATACGCAAATCATCCTGGCTAATTATCCCATTTCTCCGCAATAGAAATGTTGCTGAGAAATGGGGCAACAACCAAGATTGGTGGAATCACAGAAACTTAGATGGCAAGGTGTTGCTGTACTTGTGTTACTAGTTCATCTGTCCAGTAGTTAGCTAGTTCTGCGCTAGCCGCTTCTACCATGACTCTAATCACTGGTTCTGTACCAGAAGCCCGGACTAAGATTCTGCCAGAATTGCCCATTGCCGCTTCCGCAGAGGCGATCGCTTTCTGCACAGGTTCGCAATCTTGCCAATTCAAACGGCGATCGCGATCTGTCACGCGCACATTCCGCAACAATTGGGGATAGGTATCAAAACTTTGGTCTACCAATTCCGCTAAAGAAACACCAGCCTGTTTCACCAAAGCAGCTATGTGTAAGGCTGTTAGTAACCCATCCCCAGTCAAACCATAGTGTCGGCAAAGGATATGACCAGATTGTTCACCACCTAACATCCCTCCCGTTTTCAGCATTTCGGCTTGCACGTATTGATCACCTACTGCTGTGCGAATTAATTGCCCACCTTGTTGTTGCCAAGCCCTCTCAAAGCCCAAGTTAGCCATGACTGTAGATACAATCAAGTTATCTGGTAATTGTTGCTGTTGCTTGAGATTTTGTCCCCAAAGATAGAGAATGTAATCACCATTGACTGATCTGCCAGTATGATCTACAGCCAAAACGCGATCGGCATCGCCATCAAAGGCGAAACCTAAGTCAGCGTTATGTTCTTGCACAGTGGCTTGCAGAATGTCTAGATGGGTAGAACCGCAGTTAACATTAATGCGATCGCCATCGGCTTCATTATGCAAGCAAATGACCTCTGCCCCCATTTCTTGAAACACAGCAGGTGCTAACCCCACAGATGCACCCCACGCTAAATCTAAAACAATCTTCATTCCCTGAAGATTGCCAGCATTTTCTAAGGGTTTTTGTAAAGCTTCGCCATAATTTTTAATTAATTCCAGACGTGAGTAATGCCGTCCGCAATGATTCCCCTCGCCTGTAACTGAGGTACTACCACGCAATCCATCTTCAATTTTTTTCTGTAACGCTAGTGATAACTTAGTACCTTCTGCCCCAAAAATCTTAATCCCATTATCTTCTGGTGGATTATGGCTAGCAGAAATCATCACCCCACCTATGGCTGCACTGATGCTAGTCAGATAAGCGACGCAAGGAGTAGGACATAATCCTAAATACCAAACTTCTATTCCTGCGGCTGTTAACCCTGCACTCAATGCCATCGCCAACATATCACTAGAGTTGCGGGAATCCTGTCCCAAAATGATCGGTCCATCCCGATCAACATGGTCACGTAGAACTACACCAGTCCAGAAACCGACTTGCAATGCCAACGGCGCACTTAGCAATTCTCCGACTTTGCCACGAATCCCATCTGTACCAAACAGGGGATTTGCAGGCAAAGATAGTAAATTCAGTGCATTATTCTGCTCAAATCCCTTACCTAACTTCTCAACTTCAGAAGCAGAAATCACTCGAATGTTGCTTTGAGTTCGAGTTATTGATGAAACCATATGCTTAAACACCCCACACACTCACACAGGAGATTATCACTTTAAAGGTTATTTAACAATTTATAGTCAACGTTCTTTGCTTTGCTTTTATGATAATTATTTTTCTTTGTTATTCAGAAATTTTTTACTTCACTTCTTAGGGAATTTTACTGAGAAAATAACGAGGTTTCGGGAATTTTTTACATCTCAATATACCTGCCTAACTAAGATGCTCCCAAGTGTAACTCCTGATTGCGGTATTTACCAGGGCAAATTTGTTAACTTCACAAAATTTTTTTTAAAGAAGAGGTGAATAGTCATTAGTAGGTAGAGACGTTGCACTGCAAAGTCTCTGATAGACGTGATTATTTTGGCAAATTATCTGATCCGAACCGTATTGCTTACACCCTCAGAGCAGAGTGCAAGGATTCAACAATGCTTTTTGCAGTAGAATTTGATAGTCTTCATCATTGATGCAATAAGCACCAAACCTTTCCAAATGGGGGTTCATCATTTGAGCATCAAACAGAACAAATTGTCTTTGGCGTAATCTTTCGACTAACTTGACCATCCCTACTTTAGAACCTTCGGGAATCAGGTAAAACATCGATTCGCCAATGAAAGCACCACCAATGACAATGCCTAAAATACCCCCAGCGAGTTTGTCACCTTGCCAAGTTTCAAAACTATAAGCAAAGCCAGCTTCGTGCAGTAATAAGTAAATCTCTGCTAATTCTGCGGAAATCCAGGTGGTTTCTCGGTTAGAGCAACCGGCGACTACAGAGTGAAAATCACGGTTAATCGCCACAGTAAACCGTTCTTGATTTAAGACACGCTGCAAAGACTTGGGGTAGCGAAATTTATCATCTAAAGGAATCAAAGTGCGATCGCGACTTTTGTACCATCCCAGTCCAGTATCGTCATCAGCCATGAGAAAATAGCCTTGAGCATAGCCTTGTATAATAGCGGCAAGATCATATTGCATAGATAAAACTAAAAATAAACATAAAAAAACAAGGCAGAAAGCAGAGAAGCAGGGGAGGAAATTTTACCCCAATGCCCTACGCCCAATGCCCCATACCCAATGCCCCATACTGTGCGTTTAATAACGATGACACAACCAATACCACCTATCACCCTACCACCCTCAGACAATCCCCACCTCGAAGGTGAATGGTTACAAGAACGTTTGCTGCGGTGGCTGGATACAGAATTTATTCCAGAAGCAGTTAATCAAAAGATTGCTCAACGCGCTGCACAGATTTTTTTGCGTCAGAGAATGGAAGGGGAAAATGACCTTGGTTCTCTAGTGATTGCCATTGTCACAGAGATGCAGGCGTTTGATTTTTCCAAAAGCTTTTATGGAGAGTTTGCGATCGCCAACGCCGTCAGCGATCTACTCTTAGAAAGTCTGGGTATCGACCGTTGTTGCGGACAATAAAAGAAAGTCTACAGTCAAAAGTCCAAAGTCAAAAGCTCATGTCTGGACTATTGACTAATGACTATTGACTAAATAACTACCAACTAGACTTAACTACTCCAGGTAACAGGCCTTCATGCGCCCATTCCCGTAGAACGTTCCGAGACAACCCAAAATCACGGTAAACGCCTCTAGGACGACCAGTTAACCAGCAACGGTTACGCTGACGAGTAGGCGCACTATTGCGGGGTAGCTGTTGGATTTGGCGGTGAATTGCTAGTTTATCTAAGGGAGACTCTGTTGTTCTGAACTCTTCTAAAAGAGCTTCACGCTTGGCAGCATACTTTTCCACCAACTTAGCGCGTTTTTTCTCGCGCTCAATCATACTTTTCTTTGCCATAAATTATCTTACCAACGTAAAGACAGCATTTTCCATTCTACATTTAGTACAGGCTGATCGTCTCTCTTTTTGACTATTTATCTAGAGAGTGCTGAGTCTTGAGTGCTGTTAGCGGTAGCGCGGCGTTTAGCCGGTGCTGAGTTCTGAAAAATTCTACCCTGCCCCTTGCCCCCTACTCCCTGCTCCCCCTGCTCCCCTACCTCCTACCATCACCGCAGGGCATAAATCAGCTAGTTCGCAAGCTAGACAAACAGGAGAACGGGCTTTACACACAGCGCGACCATGATAAATCAGGCGAATTGACCAATTTTCCCAATCTGGCTGCGGTAATAACTTCATCAAATCTTTTTCAATGTGGATGGGATCTGGATACTTCGTTAAACCCAAGCGTTGGCTGAGACGTTTAACATGAGTATCTACTGTCACCCCCGCATTAATCCCATAGGCATGGGCTAAAACCACATTGGCAGTCTTACGTGCTACCCCAGGCAACTTTAACAGATGTTCCATTTGATCGGGAACTACAGAGTCAAACTCGTTCACAATCATCCGACAAGCCCCTTGGATATTTTTGGACTTATTGCGATAAAACCCAGTGGAACGTACCAAGTTTTCTAACTCCGCTAAGTCAGCATTTGCTAAACTCGCGGCATCAGGAAACCGACTAAATAAAGCTGGGGTGACTTGATTAACTCGCTCATCTGTACATTGAGCCGAAAGAATCGTAGCCACCAGCAGCTGCACAGGGGTTGAATAAGTTAAGGAGCAAGTGGCATCTGGATACAACCGCTTCAAGCGAGTCAGAATTTCTAGAGCTTTTTGCTTTTTAGATAGGGATTTGCGGTTTGTACTCACTGGAACAATTTTTGTACCCACTCCAACTGGGTAGTTTCTTTAACAATCAGAAAAATTCCCAGACCCAAGAGTAGCATTAAACCAGTTTGCATCACACCATCTTGAATCCGATTAGGTAAGGGTTTACCGCGCAAACCTTCGATCAGCAAAAATGCTAATTGTCCTCCGTCCAAAGCCGGGAGGGGTAAAATATTAATGACTGCCAAGTTGATACTAATTAAAGCCCCAAAGAAGAACAAACTACCTGTATCGTTTTGGGCAATGTTAGCTCCAATTTCGACAATTTTAATGGGGCCGGAGACTTGACTGGCTGTTTCACCAAAGTTAGTAATTAGCTGTCCAAAGCCTTTAAAAGTCATGGTTACGATGCGCTGAAATTCAGTAGCACCGATGCTTAAAGCCTTTCCGGGATTAGTAATTGCACGGCGTTCAACTTTACCATTAGGTGCAAGTCCCACCCCAATACTGCCACCATTAGGCTTGGCTTCAGGGATGACATTCACAGATAGCTTTTTGTCACCACGGGCAATTTCTAGTTGAATCGACTGATTGGGACTACTTTTAATGATGTCTCTTAAACTATCGATTCCTTGGAGGGAAGTGCCAAATTGTTGTTGATTAGCTGCAAGAATCACATCTCCTGCTTGTAGTCCGGCTTTAGTGGCTACATTACTGACATCTGGTGCTAGCTGTTGAATTAATACCCCTGGTTGACTAGCTTGGCCGATACCAATGAAGCTAACTTGGCCTACCAGTAACATATAGGCAAAAATTAAATTGGCGATTACCCCTGCACTAATGACGATCGCTCGATCTAAAACTGGCCGATTACGCAGCAAATTCGGGTCATTGGGAGGAATCTCGCTATCGGGGTCATCATCAGGAAACCCAACAAAGCCACCCAAAGGAAAAGCGCGGATAGCATATTCGGTTTCAGGGCCTTGATACTTCCAAAGAACTGGGCCAAACCCCAAAGAAAAGCGGTTGACATGGATACCTTGAGAACGGGCTGCAATAAAATGTCCCAACTCATGTACCAAAATTAATACAGCCAAGACTGCGATCGCTGCTAAAACTGACATAGAGCAAATTAGTCAAAATATTTGGATATATATTTTTATTGTAGTAGTTAGGGAACGGACGCACAGACTCAACCTAATCTCCCAGGGTGAGATGATGCTTGGATTCAGCCTAGCGATGCCTATAATAATGTTCTGCCTACGCACTAACGCACTACTCGAATTTCAATTCCAATATTAAGGTTACTCCACAAACGATCAGTGGTGATCACAGGCTGGTTGAGAATAACACCTAAAGCCAGACAAGCACGATCTCCAAATGAAAGTCCGATAGATTTAGTAGCCGGACGCATCATACCAGCCCTCAGAGCTTGTTCTTCATTAAAAAGAATTACCTCAAGATTTAGATTCAATAGAATTTGCCTAATCTCTTCTTCAGGAATTCCTGCTTCTGCTAACTTTGCTATAACTTCCGATAGGTTGACACTACTAATTGCTGCATTGTCAATCAACTGCAAAATTTCTTCGCTACCAGTTTCTTGATTAAGCAATGCTAAAACAGCAGAAGCATCTACAACAACTTCACTCACTCCAGCTCTCCAATCTTCGCTCCTCAATTAACTCTTGAGAAAGCCTTCTACTAGCAGGAATATATTTTCTCAAAAGAGCCTGAGCTTCTTGGACAGAAGTTTGAATACTACTACTGATGGGTTGATCTTCTAGTACAAGGACAGCATTATATTCACCCACAGGTAGGTCTATAGGAGAATTAACTAGCAACTTACCATCCTGGGTAATTGTGACGATTATTTCTAATGCTCTCATAATTGAACTAAACAATATCCCCCAATGTTTTACCTTTGCCAGCAATAGATGCCGGGGGAGTGCGTTGTTTTTTCGATGGTAAGGTTTCTTCTATAAAGGTAACAATGACACGAGCGGTATTAACTTGGGGTTGTTCCGATACCCATTTTACTTGACCATTTTCATAAATCGCTTCGTAACTTTTTAACATGGCAATCAGGGTTTTATTAACCTTTGTGCTTTCTTAAATTATAGTTTGGGCGATCGCTTACATTGGGATTAAGCCAATTGAACGTAACTGAGGTATCCTACTACTCATAATGCGTCCACATCCGCAAGACTTTTACCGTATTTTCGGATTCAATAACTTCATACACCAAACGATGCTGAATGTTAATTCGTCGGGAGTATGCACCTTCTAAATCTCCCACTACCTTTTCATAAGGTGGAGGATTCTCAAATGGATTGGTTTGAATAATATCGAGTAATTTTTGCGCCTTATCTCGTAAATTGCTAGCAGCTAGTTTCTTAGAATCTTTCTGAGCTTGTTTAGTGTAAACTAAATCCCAACTCACCACTCTAACTCCCGACTGCACTCCTCAATCGGTGTTGCAAGTCCTGCCTGAATTGATTCCCGCATTCCTGGAACTGAGAGAAGGTAGAGGGTTTCCTGTACAGATACCCAGTCCGCTTCCGACAACAAAACGGCATTGCTACTCTTCCCTGCAATCACAATAGGTTGATGGGACTGATTCACTGAATCAATTAAATCCTGTAACTGCTGTTGAGCTTCATTAATTGGAATCATTAATTTGTCAATCCTTATCCTTTATTTGTTATCCCCTACTAAGATGATTTCTACAAAATCATACGACAGTGTAGAGACGCTACCTAAAACGCCTCTACTGGTTTACCCTTTGACTTAATTACAACACTTCTCTTCCCAAGAAAGGTTGCAATACTTCCGGTATCAACACTGTCCCATCGGGTTGTTGATAATTTTCCAAAATAGCTGCCATTGTGCGCCCCACAGCCAAGCCTGAACCGTTGAGGGTATGGACGAACTGAGTACCTTTCTTCCCAGCTTCTTTAAACCGAATATCCGCCCGTCTCGCCTGGAAGTCTACAAAATTAGAACAACTGGAAATCTCTCTGTACTTACCAGAAGAAGGTAGCCAAACTTCTAAATCATAGGTTTTAGTGGAAGAGAAACCCAAGTCCCCACTACATAAATTGATCACGCGGTAAGGTAACTTTAAAGCCTGTAAAATCGCTTCTGCATTGCCTACCAATTTTTCTAACTCATCAAAAGAGGTATTGGGATGTACAAATTTTACCAACTCCACTTTATTGAATTGATGTAAGCGAATTAACCCCCGCATATCACGCCCATAGCTACCCGCCTCTCTACGAAAGCAAGGAGTATAAGCACAATGGTATATAGGCAAACTTTCCGCCCCTAGAATTTCTCCCCGATAAAGGTTTGTCACGGGTACTTCTGCCGTCGGAATCAGCCATAAGTCATCATCAGCACATTTAAAACTTTCTTCTGCAAACTTGGGTAACTGGCCTGTAGCCGTCAAAGACTGACTATTTACCAAAAGCGGCGGACTAACTTCTACATACCCAGCTTGGGTTTGCATCGTCAGCATCCAGTTAATTAATGCCCTCTCCAGTGCTGCACCAGCACCGATGAGGTTTACAAAGCGACTTTGGGCAACTTTCACAGCTCGCTCGACATTGAGAATACCTAGCTTTTCGCCAATTTCCCAATGCGGTAGAATATTGGGATTCTGAGGTATGTACTCATCACCCCAACGGCGAACTTCTAAGTTATCTTCCTCACTTTTACCTAGGGGTGTAAAATCACTGGGTACATTAGGAATTGCGAGGATAAGTTGCTCAATTTCTGCTTTGAGTTCCTTTTCTTTAGGTTCTAGTTCGCTCAATTGGGCTTTAACACTATTACCCTCATCCCGTAGTGCTTGAATTTCTGGGTCTTGAGGACTCACGCCAGATTTAATCTTCTGCCCAACGAGTTTACCAATTTCATTACTTCGAGCTTGCAGTTGGCTACGAGTAACTTCTATGTCTCGTTGCTGCCTATCTAACTGTAATATCGGTTCTATGTCGTATTTACCACTACGACTATTCAACCGTTCCTGAATTAGTTGGGGGTTTTCCCGTATTTGCTTAATATCCAGCACAGATTTTTCTCAGTCTTTTGCCTAATTCCTGCCAACACATCAGCATATACTGATTTTGACTTGCCATGCCAAGAAAAGCAAATACAAAAATTATATTAAAAGAGGGAATCAGGAGTGGGAGTAGGGAATGGGGCAAACAACTGGTTCGCCTCGTTTTGGCTACTAAGTTGTTCCACATTGGATTTGCACATAGTGTATAGCCAAGATGCTAATAAATGCTGGGCTTTTCATTTTGAATTTTGAATTGATTAAGAGCGGTTGATGCGATTGAGTAGCCATAGTGAAGCAACTAACCCAGCAAAATGAGCTGACACAGTATTAATATTTGCCTGTACGACCAGCATATCTAAACCACTAATGATTCTGGTGGGGTCAAAAAATTGAGTTGTGATGGCTTGCGGAGATATTGACCTAGCTACCAGTGTACCGACGATCGCCTGCGCTCCCAAAAGTGTAACTAGTGTTCCCCCTAAATTTACCCATAGCCCTAACCGTAAAACCTGTACTGTCTCAATTTTCCGAGGACGATTGCTAGGGTTCGATGACAGCAATTGCTTACCAATTCTGGTATAACGATAAGCCAGATATAGCCCACCACCTAAGATTAATATTCCACAAACTGCTAAAAAGACACCGAAACTAGACCCAGGATTATTACTAGGACTGCCTGCTCTTTGACTGAAAACAGCAAATAATAAGACAATAATCCCAGAAACTACACCTAGCACTAATTGAATCCAAAAGCTAATCCAACCCGTGAGGCGAAATGTCTGGGCAATTGTTCGGAGATTAGAGGAGGACGAAGGAGCATCGGAGTTTTGTGACATACTGAATCACCAACCTGCTAGGCACTTACTGATTTTATGGATGACTTACACACAGGTAACGATAGCTGAAAGCCTAGGCTCAAGAATGTTAGTGATCAAATCTTTTACACTCACACCCCTATATCCCTACCATTTTGGTGTCAGCCCTGTTAATACTACACTTACCAGATGAGATACGAATATCTCAAGGTTAGACATCTCAGTGTTGCATATTTTGAGCCTGTCTACAGGTCTTGAGCTTGCCACCATATCATCATTAGTTGCTCAATTTTTTGATGATTTGCACTAAAATGTTGATTTTTTAAAAAAGTATTGGTTAACTTTTCCAGATTTACAGACAAAAAGACATTTTACCTGTAAAATTCTTTCGATAGCATCTTACGTTTAAGCAGTTCTAACCAGCTCCGCATTACTTAAAACAAAGGTAGTAGAAAAATCTACTGTCTTGATTGCTCCTCACAACACTAATTAAAGCTAGGCTGGGAGCGTTTTATTTTCACGCTCCTAAAACTTTTGTTATTTTCCCTGATTTCTAATCGTGGGTTCTCATTTTGATGTTTACACTTAGGAAATTCTGTCTAGGTAGCACTATATACTTACTCGGATTAGAGTAGCAGCGTATACTGGCTACAAAGATGTAAATTCCACCCTAAGGCATACTTTTAGCCATTTACTAAATTATGAAAATTGAGGATATATATCAATTCTTTGAGAATCCTCCGCCAACTTATCTCTGCCAAGAACTAGCAATTTGTTACATTCTGGATGTGTTGCTACAAGGGGAATCCTACGGTACTGAGTTGATTCAACAATTAGAAACTGAATACCCCACCTATCGGCTTTCTGACACTGTGCTTTACAGTGCCATTAAATTTCTCGAAGACCATAATGCTATTAATGGGTATTGGAAGAAGTTGGAGGGTCGAGGTCGGCCTAGGCGAATGTACCAAATTTCCCCAGAATGGGAAGGACAATCACTCGATTTGGCTCGGCTTTGGCAAGATTACATAACTCAGAGGATAAAGTAATTAAATAACCCAAGTCGCTAGTTAGGTAAATGTCTAGGGGTGTAGAAGTATAGTCAACATCACTCGAAAACTCGAAAATGCTTATTCCCTACTCCCTATTCCCTGACTACGCAAGCAAGTATGGCTACGCTCCCCTAAGGGATACAAAAATCAAAGCGGATAATTATATTAACTGGCGTTGATAATTAATAATGAATAAATCTCCTCGATGTTAAACAGTCATAACCCATTATGGATACTGCTATTTTGCCATCCACGTTACTGCTAACCTTGTTATTATCGGTTGGGCTGCTTTTCTTTATTCGTGCTGCGACTAAAGACAGGACACAAACAACACAGCTGATATCTGAGCAAGATGAAGCAGTCTTCATGCCTCAATTACAAGATTATTTTCGCTCTCGCTCTTACCGAGTAGTAGAGATAGACAAGTCAAAAAACTTAGTAGCTTTTGAAGGATTTGTCAAGCCCAGCATTTTTCTAGCTGTCTTTTTAACTCTGCTAGCTGCTGTTGGTCTTGTCTGTTTATCATTGGTTCTATCTTTCCTTTTTCCTCAATACAGCCTAGTTTTTTTCGGGCTGTTACTACTTTCACCTTTGAGTGGTTTTTTCTATTGGCAAAAGGCGGGAAGACTTGAAAAAGTGTTGCTCAAACTTGAACCAAACTTTAAAGATCAAGTTTCTTTTAGCAAAATTACTGTGACAGCTCATCGTGATGAGCTAGCTGAATTACAGAAAACATTGCAGCTCAAGCCTGGCAATGCCTAGGGTCAAAAGTCAAAAAGCTTATAGAATAGGCTTTTTACGCCCTGGTGTACTAGTAATTGATGTTCGATGCGTCCTGATGACCTGAATGTTTAGGCTAAATGTTGAGTGTTTGACAACTTTCCTGTTGCCGTTGGTGCTAAATCTCTGGTTTTAAAATACAGAATTTTGCACCTGTCGAGCAACCGGATAAACAATAGGGAATTAGATAGATACCTATTCGGATACTGATTTCTCCTACGACATTATGTCGTAGGAGAAATCAGTATGTGCTGGCAGAGCTTTGTGGGCAATCCAGAAGATGAAAGTACATCTTAACTCTCGCTTTTGGATGCTTTTTGCTCTATCTTGACTCCCTTGTGTAGGATGCGACCAAATAGAAATCAATAAAAACCAAAAACCTTGGTTTATAGTTGATTGCCCATGTACTTGGTCCAAATTTACTGGCAAATCAGTTACAAACTTAAAAAAAATGGAAACTTTGCATAAACTGAGCATCTTTGCCAGTTAAATGGTTGTCAGAAGTTGCACTCAACACGTAAGATAACCATTTGTAACTCAGCGACTGCCCACAGCCACTGGCTCTAAACCTACGGGAGGTTCTAGTATCCGCAGGCTAGGAAACAAAAAATGGTTCTCTTCCACATATTGAGCGCCAAACAGCCCTTTTTCTGCCCAGAAATAGCGGTCTGTTGTGTGTTCATTTCGCTTTACGAGTAGCAATGCTGGTGGCAAGATACCTTCAGCTTGAATGAATTTTCTGGCTGCTGTCACAGGTTTTTCTTCGCCGCTCTCGATGCTATATTGAGGCACATGTTCTAAAATACGCCGTCCTTCTTGGCGACGACGACTCTTTCTTTTGCGTCTCCTTGCCAACCTATTTTCCTCCTCTTTCAAGCTATAGATTGTAGTGATAGCTACAAAATCCGTCGTAATTATATAGGTTCTAGTTCAAAAGATCAATAGTTTTTTAATTTTTGATACAGCGAAAATATTATTATTGACAGTAGATTAAATGAGAGCGAAAAAGTAAATAATCCTTTAGTGAAAACTATTACTGAAAATATTTAGTTAAGCTTTATTAAATAATGGGGGAAAACAAAGTATTTTCTTTTATCTTCTCTCAAATTCTGTGATCCTGAGCAAGAGCTGAAAAATGTTAATGTCTGCCAGTTCAGATTTTGTTGCTCTATGCCGAGAGCAAATAGCACTATTGACCCAAGGGCTGGGAGCATCTTTAAGCGTGGTTTATTTAACCCAAGAATTGGTAGAGTCTCCCACAGGTGAGACAAAACTCATTCCTGTAGTAGTTTACCCAGAAACCGCAGTAATATTGCCAGGAGAGGAAATTTTTGAGGCTACAGCCAGCAAACAACTGCAAATAGGAAATTTGTTGGCACTGCCTCAGCAACAAGGAAATTTATTGACACCAGCACCAACCACAGAAACACCCCAAACTGAACAACCGCAATTAGAAGAAGACTTTTTGTTGAGTGGGTATCAATTTGTCTTTCCTTTAATTCATGAGGGTGTGATGATGGGATTATTGGTGACAGGTAGAGACGATCGCCCGTGGAGTGAACCTGAACAGAACCAAATTCAAACCATTGGGCAAACATTAGCGATCGCTTGTATATTGGATCAACGTCGAGCCTGGTTGCAACAACAACTGCATCAACAGCAAATTTTGCAAGAACAACAGCGAGATTTGTTAGATAACTTATTACATCAGTTCCGTAACCCGTTAACTGCCTTACGCACCTTTGGCAAACTGTTATTAAAGCGGTTGCGACCAGGAGATATAAATCGGGATGTGGGAGACAATATCGTCAGGGAAAGCGATCGCCTGACGGAATTGCTGCAAAAATTTGATGAGGTGATAGATTGGGCAAATCTGGATTCAGAGCTTCTTTCACTACCAGACAATGAAGCATTTGTAGAAGCTACTGTACAAAAAGAATCTCAACCAGTATTATTACTACCAGGCACAGGAGACAAAGCAACTGATTTCTCCTTGGCTGAATTATTAACACCATTGCTAGTTTCTGCTCAAGCGATCGCTCAAGAGAGGAATCTAGAATTAATATTGGAAGTTCCTCAGGGCTTACCGTTAGTTAGAGCTAATCTTAAATCCTTACAAGAAGTATTGAGTAATATCATTGATAACGCACTCAAGTATACTCCTTCAGGCGGTAAGGTTTATATTGAATTAGGGCAAGAAAAAGCTAATTTTCAAGGCATAGCAATTAGTGATACTGGCCCTGGTATTCCGCCCGAAGATTTAGCCCATCTAGGGGAAAGACATTATCGAGGAGTGCAAGCCCAAACAGAAATTCCCGGCACAGGTTTGGGATTAGCGATCGCTAAACAATTAATTGAGCAGATGCACGGACAAATAGAAGTTTTCAGCCCGGCTATCAACTCGGCGATCGCTACACCAAATGCGCCAGGAACAAGTGTGATTATTTGGTTGCCAATTAGTCATTAGTCAATGTCAACTATCCTGACTGTTCACGAGATTTGGAAAACCCCTCTCCAAACTTGGAAGGAGAGAGGCTTTAAATCTTCACTTTTCTAGTAGGGAATGGGTTACAGGGTTAGGTTCAGCATAGATTTTTCCACATAACGAGAAAAGTCAGATTAACTATCTCAACGAAACCAGTAAATTTTGATTAATTGTCATTTGTAAGTCTGTGTCTGGGTCAATGGCGATTAAGTCTACGCTGTTTCTACCGAAGAATAAACCAATTAATCCACCAATAGCCGCGCCACCTAAGACTTCTTCTGTAGCGATCGCGCGATCGCCTGTAACCGCAGATACCGCAGCTGCTGCACTTGCACCCAACACAGTATTTTTGAGAATTGTACCTGTACTAGTACCCTTTCTGACGGTTTCAGTTTTACTGATAACTTCGGAAGTTGCACTAATGTCATACTCTTGACCTGTGGTTAAAACCAATTTTTGGGCAACGAATTGAGAACCACCCTGAGTAGGTCTGAGTTGACCCACCACCTGACTACCAGCAGGAACAACTACATTTCCTTGTTGAGTAACAACGTTTTGCTCTACTGTCAGTGTCAAAGGTGCTGTTTCGTCTTTTGTCACCAGAATTTTTTCCGCCTTATCATACTTCACAGGAATAACTGTCCCTTGAGGAATGGTGACAGCAATCGGCGTTGGGGTTGTAGGTTGAATAGCTACAATATAGGGTGAATTAATCGTTGAAGCTTGATTAGAACTAACTAATGCTTGGTAAATAAAAGCTGCTACCTGAGCGCGTGTAGCGGTGTTGGTGGGACTTAAAAACCTGACATTGGGATAGTTGACTACAATTTGCTTTTCAGTCGCGGCGGCGATAGGGCTACGGGCATAGCCTGCTATGTTAGAAGCGTCGTTGAAATATTGCAGAGTGCTTTCAACGTTACCGCCAGGAGCATATTCTAGACCATTGGCTAGAGCAACCAAAACTTGCTGGCGGGGAATGTTTTCATTGGGTCTGAAGCTATTACCGGGATATCCTGATAAAAAACCGATGGTGTAGGCTTGCTGAATAGCACTATATGCCCAATAGTTGCTGGGTACGTCTACGAATCCAATTGCTTGACGTTCGGGTGCTTTTTGGAAAGCTTTGTTCACCATTGCGGCAAATTGAGCGCGTGTCACTGGTTCTTCTGGACGAAAGCTACCATCAGGAAAACCAGCAATTACACCTCGCTGTGATAATTCTCGAATAAATTGTGCTGCCCAGTAGTTAGATGAAACATCAGAAAAAGTAGTTTGAGCAAAAGATGGAGCAGCTATAACAAAAGGTGCAACAGTTCCTGCTGTGATGCTCAAAGCCATAAGTACAGCAGTGCTAGATTGCCAACGATTTAATTTAAACATATATTTAGGACTCCACACAATTATTTGTTTATCTTGTTAATTACTTAGACAATTTATACATTAAAAAGTTTCCCATATGTCTCTATGATTAGAAATATTATTTTGTCTGGATATTCTAAATAAGGTAGATATTTATATCACAAAATATATGCAACAAGTAATAGTGTAATCACTTGTTGCTATATTGCTAACTTTTTGAGGGTGAGAATTAGATATCTATTGTTTAATAAACGATGATTTAATTTGCCAAAAAAAATCAACGATCGCCTACTTAAAATGAAAGTAGCGATCGCTAATTGAATATCATGACAGTCAAAATTAAAATTAAGCGCAGCTTATTAGCGGATTAAATCTACATTCAAGTTAGAACTAAGTGCTAGTCTCAAGTCACGCTCTGGTCTAATTACAAATACTTCAGTTTCTTTTTTCCGTAATAGTACGCTAGCTAAAGCACCTGCTGCTGCACCACCTAAAGGTTCTCCAATTTCAATTCTTCTATTACCTGTAATCAGTGAAATTGCAGCCGCAGCACCTGCACCAATCGCGGCATCTGTTAATACTTTACTAGAATCATTGTTGCTGATTTTCTCAGTTTGAGTAATTGTCTGAGAGTTAGCATTAATTGTTTGTCTTATGCCTGAAGTATAGACTAATTCTCTAGCGACAAATCTTACTCCTCTGACGTTATCTTTATTGTCTCTGTTTGTAGAAGAATATTGTCCATCAAAATATACTGGTTCTAATTGTCCAATAACTTCAGTACCAGCAGGAATCAAAACATTTCGATTTCCATCAATAATATTGTTAGCAACTTTCAAGGTTAACTGTATAGTTTCTCCCCGGCTAACAACAACTTTCTCTTTGTCATGTCTAACAGGAAAACTAACTCCAGCAGGGATAGCAACTCTTCTATTTTGTCCAATATTGTATTGAGCATTAGCCGCAGAAGCAAAGGCAATTATCGGGGTAATGACACCTGTGGTAATTGTCATTGCCATAACTGCGGCTGCTCCAGATTTCCATTGATTCAGGTGGTTCATAAACTTTTGAGGTTTGATTGCTGTGATAGGTTTCATGACGAGCATTTACTGAGATTGTTTCTGACTGCTTTTAAACCTGTGCATAGGGCAATACGGTTCATTTAAGTGTTATTTGCGTAGAGAATTAGTCTGAGCAGATGGGATAAATCGCTTCTCTACATGAGGATTTTGGGATGATCTGAACTTTAGTAGAGATATTGCAACGTTTCTACTGGCGTTATTATTTTGACCAAAGATTTCTCGCCAAGAAAACCCCACTCTTCTCGTAAAAGTATTGTGGCAAGGCTCTGGCAATGATAAGTAATATTAAAAATTAAATTTTAAGATTAAGCAATATAAAAGTAGACAGTTTTTCAACTAAACTGCGATTTTAGGAATATGTTTAGATAATTACGTTTAAATTTTTGCTATTTCAGGCATTCTGCACAGCAGAAACGTTACCTTGTCCAGATATTGGACGAGGAAAGTTGGGTAAATCAATACCACTATGACTAGAAGTACGGGTTTTAAGAGCCAAGCGATAACTTACACTCTGAAGTTCAGCTTGTAGCTGGCGGTTTTCTCTCTGTAAGGTAGCTACTTTTTCTCTGACTGGAGTCATCCGTTCTTCAAATTTACGCCTGTAAATTTGAGGTAGTTCCTGTACTACTTGCTCTAACATCCGACTACGGTCAGTTAACTCTTGCACCGATTGGCGCAGTTGGTAAATTTCCAAATCACGAGATGTGATTTGCTCTTGATAGAAAGTTACTTGCTGCTCAACAGCTTGTAACTGTTCTTGCAAAGCTTTTAACTGAGTTAAATCCTGTTCCGCCTCTAATCGAGGAGGGATAAAATTAGTATTACCCTTGACTAGCCGGAAAAGTTCTTGAGATAGTTGCTGAACTAATTGATCGCGTAGCTGTAACTCTTGGCGCAGCTGCGACATTTCTGTAGAGAGAGCTTGGATGTTGGGTATTTCAGTTTGGCTCACGCTGGCTTAAAGCTCCGATTGAAGAATATTTTCCAACCTTGGATATAACTGCGATCACCTGCTTTTGGCAAGTAATGTTAATTTAGCATTCCCAACTCCATCACAAAATAAGGCAGAAGGTAAAAATTTTTTTGTTTGTTAGTGCTGAGTGCTGAGTTATGAGTGCTGAATAAAAATCTTGTTCCTTGTGAAGCCCCTCCGGTAGGAGGGTTTATCGTCATAAGGAATATACTGCGTCCTGGCAGTTTTGCGATTGGTAGCGACTCTCATGAAGTACCGTAGTGTAGATTTGCTAACTAGGACTGACTTACGTCTCGCTAAACTAACAGCACTCACTACTCACTACTCACTAAAATCGCCTTAAGCGGTGACAGCAACTTCCTCGGCTTCAGCCTCGGACACGTCTTGCTTGGTTGTGAGGTAGCGAATTACGTCTTCGCTCAAACGCATTGCGCGTTCTAAGGGAGCAATCACTGTTCCAGGGCCAGTGTAGTTTACTTGAATATAGATGCCATCACGATGCCTGTTAATTTCATAAGCAAGACGACGCTTACCACGATTTTGGATTTCGATGTTGTCAGCACCTTGATCTTTGAGCAAGTTCTGATATTTAGCGATCGCTAATTCTACCTGTTCATCTGTCAGGTCTGGGCGCAGAATATATAGTGTTTCGTAAACTATGGACATGGATGTAATTCTCCTTTTGGACATCTGGCTGCTAATGCTAATTTATACAATCACTTTGTTAAAGTTACTAGTATCAATGAACATCTGAAGCAACAAGGAACTATAATCTTACCAGTTTTCTATTTTAATCATCAGCTCCATCTGCCAAAATTAACCTTGTTGATGAGAATTGGCAACTTTAGTCCCCAGTCCCCAGCTTTGCAATTTTGGATGTCCAATGAATGGATTTTAGATTGTTCAATCCAAAATCCGTCTTGAAAAGTTGAGCCACTGCGTTGGCTGGGTTTCCCGGCTTGTAGCAAGTGGCGTTCCTAGGTTGGGAAACCTGCCTACAGAACTTTCCGCAAAATCTAAAATTCCTAGTCCCCAGTCTCCAATCTCTACTTTTAACTTTAGACAAGAGGATATTGATCAAGGTTATGGCCCAACGCTATGTGCGAGTTCAAAATCAAGAAGGAAAGATTTACTATGGGTTATTACAACTATCCCTGAACGTGCAGGTGTTGGATGCTCCACCTTGGCTACACGGACAACCCACAGAGTTAGTTTTAGAAGCAGAAAATTACCAAATTCTTGCACCTTGCGCTCCCTCGAAGATTGTGGCGGTAGGCAAGAATTACGCGGATCATGCGGCAGAAATGGGAACATTAGTACCCGTTGAACCATTAATTTTTCTTAAACCACCAACATCGATTATTCCCTCGGAGACAGCAATTAAGTATCCTCCTCAGTCGCAACGAGTAGACTATGAAGGTGAATTAGCATTAGTAATTGGCGATCGCGCTTGTAACTGCACGCAAGAGGAAGCCCAAACTAAAATTTGGGGTTATACAATCGCCAATGATGTGACAGCAAGGGATTTACAACAAAAGGATGGTCAATGGACGCGAGCTAAAGGTTTTGATTCTTTTTGTCCTCTAGGGCCTTGGATTGTCCGAGAATTAAATCCTGGTGCTAAATTGCAGACGTTTGTGAATGATGATTCTCATCCAGTGCAATCTGCGCGTATTGATCAGATGGTTTTTCCTCCTGATTTTTTAGTGTCTTATATCAGTCAGGTTATGACGTTGCTACCCGGAGATATAGTGTTAACGGGTACGCCAGAAGGTATTGGCCCATTGCAAGTAGGCGATCGCGTCCGTGTGGAAATCGAAGGTATCGGTCGCCTAGAAAACACAGTGGCATCCCATTAAGTATCAGCGTACCTGCATATACACCGCGTCAGAAATGGCGGGAATTTCTGCATAACGTCCTAGTAATGACTGAGCAACTGAATAGACTACGGCTGCTACGATCCCCAGAAAAATTGTGTTTGCTATTGTCTCGATGGCAAAGCCAGTATTAGGAATTTGCGTTAAAATTCGCACTAGTATAGTACACAAAAATATCACAATGTCCAGCAGAATTGCCTGCATGGTGTTGAAACGAATAAAATGACTAATTTTCTCGTTTCTGACTACGAATATGAATAAAGCAAAGAAAACGAGCAGTTGACCCAATTGTCCTAAGCTACCGTAAACTATCAATACTGGTTGCAATGGTAATAGAAGGACTTGTAGTGCTGGAAATTGTCTTAACAAAAAACTCCCGAACACTAGACCATCAATTATAGGCAAAAGATAAGGTAAACAAGCAAAAATTCTATCGGCAATTGTTGTAGTCCCGCGCCACGCCATTGTGCATTCTCCTTTGGCTAAATTTTTAGAGTTACTTGAGCCTAGGATAACGCAGTTACTCAGCCTTGCTAGAAAAGTATGACTATTCTATATGGGCAATGCGGAAGCCCATCAGACATTCATACTGTTCGGGGTGCTGTTGTGCGAGTTTGCGAATAGCTTGACCACAAGATAGCTGTCCCCTACGCCAACGGGGTTGACCACTACCATCAGCAAGCAAACAAGACTGGCAAACTCGCTCAGGAGCTAGGATTTGCTCATCCATTAAAATGACCAACATATAAAACCCCCCCTTTAAAACTCTACTGCTGCAAGGTTTATTCCTAGGCTTAATCAAGCTACACTAGCTCAACAAAGGTAGTTTAGTTTCACTGTTCCCTTTTTAGCCCAATACTGCATATCTCACAGCAGATGCAAAAACTCTTTTGGATATTATTCCCCTACTGAGCATCGAGTTAAATATTATGCTAGGGATAAAAAGCAGATGTTAAATATTTAGGTGTACTAAGCATTGATACCCAAGATTTTACCACAGCCCCTAAACTCGCTTGGGTAAACACTTGGAAATATCATCATTACTTAACCTTCACTGTATAAGAACCGCTACAAATAATCAAAAGTATAAAAGTTCATATTTTCGTAAAGAGGTTTATGATGATTAATCTATGGAACTTGGCTGGTAGCTAATAATAAAAGATGATACAGATGCGATGAATCGTATTTGCATAGCAGATCAATAACATAGAAATATTGACTGTTGATTCTTAAATGTAGAAGCTACCTGCAAACCAAATCCGCTTTTGTACAAACTTCCATTAGGTATAGTTGAAGTGACTAGGACAAATTCAGACTTACTTGCTACCTCCGATCCCGCGATCGCAGAATTAATTAATCAAGAACTCCAACGTGAACGTGACCACTTGGAATTAATCGCCAGCGAAAACTTCACCTCTGCGGCTGTTTTAGCGGCTCAGGGTTCAGTCTTAACAAATAAATACGCCGAAGGTTTACCCGGTAAGCGTTACTACGGCGGTTGTGAATTTATTGACAAAATCGAGCAAATAGCGATTGACCGAGCCAAACAGCTATTTGGTGCGGCTCATGCTAACGTACAACCCCACTCTGGCGCGCAGGCGAATTTTGCTGTTTTCCTGACATTGTTAGAACCAGGCGACACAATCATGGGAATGGATTTGTCTCACGGCGGACATCTCACCCACGGTTCACCAGTGAATGTGTCGGGTAAATGGTTTCAAGTCCGTCACTACGGCGTAAGTCAACAAACAGAAAAGCTAGACTACGACCAAATTCGCGAGCTGGCGTTGAGGGAACGTCCCAAGCTCTTGATTTGTGGTTATTCTGCCTATCCTCGCATCATTGATTTTGAAAAATTCCGCAGTATTGCAGATGAAGTTGGTGCTTACTTACTAGCTGATATTGCCCACATTGCCGGTTTAGTCGCCAGTGGCTTACACCCAAACCCGATTCCTTACTGTGATGTCGTCACCACCACCACCCATAAAACCCTGCGCGGCCCCAGAGGTGGTTTAATTTTGACCCGTGATGCAGAACTTGGTAAAAAGTTAGATAAATCCGTGTTTCCTGGAACTCAAGGCGGCCCCCTAGAACACGTAATTGCAGGTAAAGCAGTTGCTTTTGGTGAAGCCTTAAAGCCAGAATTTACAACTTATTCCGGGCAAGTAATTGAGAATGCCCGTGCTTTAGCGACTCAACTAAAAAACAGAGGATTAAAACTGGTATCTGATGGTACAGATAACCATTTAATGCTCGTTGATTTGCGTTCTATTGATATGACAGGTAAGAAAGCAGATCAGTTAATGAGTCAGGTAAATATTACCACCAACAAAAATACAGTCCCCTTTGATCCCCAATCACCATTTGTGACTAGTGGTTTACGGTTAGGTTCTCCCGCCATGACAACACGGGGTATGGGAGTAACTGAATTTGCCGAAATTGGTAATATTATTGCCGATCGCCTGCTCAACCCAGAATCAGAAGCAGTAGCTCAAGATTGTAAACGCCGGGTAGCCGCATTGTGCGATCGCTTCCCCTTATATCCCCACTTGGAGATTCCTGTACCAGCCTTAGCGTAGGGCATAGGGCATGGGGATAAGAGGAATTGGGGCAGAGTGCAAGGGGGCAGACTTTCCCCTTTTTTCCCTACTCCCTGCTCCCCTGCCTCCCCAGTCCCCAATTCTTATGCTGATTAGGGTCTCAAATGTAGTAAAAATAGGAAGGAAACGTCCTTAGCCAATTTTTGTTAATAAACTCCTAAAAATTACAGATGCCTGCTCAGATTTATCATCTGCTCGCTTTTCTTGTCGCCGCCGTAGTCGTTCTCTGGACTACACCTGATGTCAAAAATATTGGTATTAGAAGTGGACGTGTAGATAAACCTGGCGATCGCAAAATTCATGACCGTCCGATGGTACGCCTGGGAGGAGTTTCTATCTTCGCAGGCACAATGCTATCTTTAATGATTGTTTGGTGGTTGGGTGGCTTTGCCAATCTGCCCCCTGATAAAGAATGGCAAATATGGGGCGTTACTGTAGGTGGTCTTGGCTTTTTTTTGATTGGTTTAGCCGATGATTTATTAAGTCTATCGCCTCTAACACGCCTGCTGATACAAATTGTTGTTGCCGCAGGTGCATGGAAAGCAGGTGTCAGCATAGATTTTATTACCGTTCCTACCGTTGGTATAGTTGACCTCAACTGGCTGAGTTTGCCCATCACAGTAGTTTGGTTAGTCGGGATGGTAAACGCCATCAACTGGATTGATGGATTAGACGGTTTAGCGGCCGGGGTTTCTGGTATTGCAGCTGTAGTCATGCTATTGGTGTCTTTATTTATGCACCAACCAGCAGCAGCCTTAATTGCTGCGGCTTTAGCTGGCGCAGCTTTAGGATTTCTCCGCTATAACTTCAACCCTGCACAAATCTTTATGGGGGATGGGGGTTCATATTTTATGGGCTTCACCTTAGCCTCTGTAGGTGTCATAGGTTTAGTTAAAATCCCCGCCTTCACCGCCGTTCTTTTGCCATACTTGATTTTGGCAGTCCCCATTGTAGATATGTCCGCAGTGATTTTGGCACGTCTGCGACGAGGTAAACGCCCTTGGGTTGCAGATAAATGTCATCTACATCACCGACTCTTACAGGCTGGTTTATCCCATCGTTGGTCAGTATTATTCATTTACTCTCTGACCTTGTGGGTGGGGAGTTTGGCGTTAGGTGTCGCTGGTGTACCCAGCAGTATTGGTTACATCTGTGCAGCCACTTCGCTATTAAGTTACGTTATTTGGCGAGTCCGCAAATTCTCCCAGCAAAAATAAATTATTAGTCAATTAAATGAGTGCAGAAATTATTTGTGTCGGTACTGAACTCCTGCTGGGAGATATCCTCAACGGAAATGCTCAATATCTAGCTCAACAACTAGCCCAATTAGGCATTCCTCATTACTATCAAACAGTAGTAGGGGATAACCCCGAACGCATCAAGCAAGTTATGGAAATGGCTATTTCCAGAGCTAATATTCTGATTTTCACTGGTGGACTAGGCCCTACACCAGATGATCTTACCTGTGAAACCATCGCTGATTTTTTTGGTGTTCCTTTAGTAGAACGCCCAGAAATTATTGAAGATATCACACAGAAATTTGCCCAACGCGGCCGGGTAATGACCCCCAGCAACCGCAAACAAGCTTTAATTCCCCAAGGTGCAGACATTTTACCTAATCCCAGTGGCACAGCACCGGGTATTATTTGGCAACCCCGTCCTGAAATCACAATTTTTACCTTTCCTGGCGTTCCTAGGGAAATGCACCGGATGTGGGAAGAAACATCTGTACCCTTTTTGAAAAGTCAAGGCTGGGGTCAAGAAATTATTCACAGTCGGAGTTTGAAGTTTTGGGGGATTGGGGAATCGGCTTTAGCAGAAAAAGTCAGTGCTTATTTAAATATGCCTAACCCTACTATAGCCCCCTATGCAGGTAAGGGAGAAGTGCGGCTACGGGTATCTGCAAAAGCGACTTCACAAGCAGCCGCCGAGGCTTTGATTTTACCCATTGAAAAACAAATTCAAGAAATTGCTGGATTAGATTTTTATGGTGTCAATGACGACACCTTAGCTTCTGTGGTTGGTCAGTTATTACGGGCAGCAGGAGAAACGCTATCAGTTGCAGAATCCTGTACTGGTGGAAGTGTCGGGCAAATGTTGACAGAGATCGCAGGTAGTTCTGATTACTTCTGGGGTGGTGTAATATCCTACGATAACTCAGTAAAAGTGGGGTTATTGGGAGTTAAACCAGATGATTTATCACAATTTGGGGCAGTCAGTGATATTGTGGCTGAACAAATGGCTATAGGTGTAAAAACTCGCCTTTCCACAACTTGGGGGTTAAGTGTTACTGGAATTGCTGGCCCCGCCGGGGGAACGGATACTAAGCCAGTGGGTTTGGTATATATCGGGTTAGCGGGGCCAAATGATGAAGTCACAAGTTTTAAATATCAGTTTGGCACAATGCGGGATCGCTCTTTCATTCGTCATTTGAGTGCGTGTACGGCACTGGATTTATTACGGCGGCGGTTGTTAACAATTCAAACTAAGCATCAGTAGGTTCAGCCGATTTTATTCGTTCTTCACTAACTTCAGCCCTTGCCTCGGCAATGATATCGTCCCAGGTTTCGCCCAATTCTGTGAAAGTCTCTTTATTTCTTTCATAAAAAGCGATTCCACTTTTGATAACCGCCTTAGCTATTGGCCTACCAAAACTACCTATAACGGGCAAAAATACTGGTACAAGAATTATTCCTACAATGCCTGTGACTCCTAATCCTTCCGCTAAATCTCCAAGGTCGGGTAAAAGTTTAACTGACATAGTATTTTTCCTCCCTTGCTTTACTTAATCTTATTTTAAGGGAACGGTATTATTCAAGCTTCATCTCAAAGCATTTAGCAATGTAATGTAACTTTTAGCCTCATATTTCTTAAGTATGATGATCGTTTATTTCATTTGCAGGATGGAATACTTGAAAAACTTGACGAAACTTGAAAAGCGATTTTGAGCCAAGTTTTTCATTCAGAGGTCTAAAAATGACAACTACAAACGGAAACCGCAAAATCCGTTATGCTGTGGTTGGCTTGGGCTGGTTTGCTCAAGAAGCTGCTTTACCTGCATTTGCCCATACTGAAAACTCCGAATTAGTTGCCCTGGTTTCAGATGATCCGACAAAACTTGAAGAACTCAGCAAACAGTATGGTGTTGAGCATACTTACTCTTATGAAGAGTACGAGGACTGTCTAGCCAGCGATGAAATTGATGCGGTTTACATTGCACTACCCAATCACTTACATTGTGATTTCACTGTGCGGGCAGCAAATCAAGCCATTCATGTTTTGTGTGAGAAGCCAATGGCTGTGACAGAACAAGAGTGCGAGTCCATGATTAAAGCTGCGAACGATAATGGTGTCAAGTTGATGATTGCTTACCGATTACACCTCGAACCAGCTAATTTAGAGGCAGTCGAAATTGTGCGATCGCAACAAATTGGTGAACCACGAGTTTTCAACTCAGTTTTTACTCAGCAAGTAGAACAGGGCAACATCCGTTTACGAGACATAACAGGTGGTGGCACACTCTACGATATTGGAATTTACTGCATTAATGCTGCACGCTATTTGTTTCAAGAAGAACCAAGCGAAGTTTTTGCTGTAGCCGCTAGTAAGGGAGAACAACGCTTCAGTGAAGTGGAAGAAGCGACCAGTGCCATCCTCCGTTTTCCTAATGGGCGACTAGCGACATTTACCTGTAGCTTTGGAGCAGCAAAAGTCTCTAATTATCAAGTTGTGGGAACTCAAGGTGATTTGTTTGTAGAACCTGCCTACACATGGCAAGGGGAAATCAAGAAATATCTCACAATTGATGGCGAAACTGAAGAGCGTACTTATGCACCTCATGATCAGCTAGCAGCTGAATTCACCTATTTTTCAGACTGTATTCTATCAAATAAAGAACCAGAACCTAATGGCATCGAAGGATTAATTGATGTGCGAATCATTGAAGCACTCTATCAATCTATTGCCACAGGTCAACCTGTGCAAGTACCAACTTTTGAGCGTGATCAGCGTCCTACATCGGAGCAAACTATTGAGTATCCGCCTGTCGAAGAGAAGCCAGACCTAATTAATGCTGCTTCTCCTGCTGGCAATTCTTGAAGTTTTTTTAGATTTATCGAGCCTTCACCAACTGTCTAGACGGCAGTTGGTTTTATTGAAGGTGTACAGCACTGGAAAAGCTATATTAACCCTTACCATTAGTGTTGAAATTTTCTATAATTATCGATTCTGAAGATGATGATGCAACTATTCTAAGATTAATGTCAACTATTATTTTATTATTATCAAAACTTATATTGGCTTTCTTGACTAATAAATCTACTGGTGAATCATCACTTAGTTGAAACTGATTAGATACCAGATTTTTATATCCAGCTTCTTCCAGCCATTCAGTAATATTTCGCCAATTTTCCATCTTTTCATCAGATTTATCGACTAGATTTTTTACATATTTATACAAGGTATTACAAAGATCAACTTCTACACCTTTGACGTTTTTCTTTAGCTTTTCAGCTATTTCAGTAGGACTATAACCACAAAGTAACCCGCGCAAGTGTAGTTTTTCAACCGGTGTTAAACGCTTGCCCTTTGCGGATGCAAGGTCTGTGTACAGGGTTTCCAAATCCCACTGCGTTGTAGCCTGCTTGAACTGTTCGTCGATAGATGCCATAGCACTGATTCTTTACATGAAATTTCCTAGTCATATCCTAACTTAAGCCCTAATCCTTGTTAGTTCACTGTAACTAATTTTAAATTTAGTATTAAAAAAGACTAGCACAATAATTAATTAGTAAAAAATACTGAGTTAATTATTAAGGGACAGTGTTGTTAGTAAGTTGTGGGTTTTTAGTGAAAAGCTTTTTATAAGCTCATTCATATGGTGGTATTGATGCACTTCGTAATTCTTGTAAGGTAAGCACTTTATCTGACAAGAATAAAGCATAGCAAGTAGTAGTAAAAAATACATCAAGGAGTATTTGATGGTTTCATTTTATCCTGGACAGAAAGCTAATGAACTTGCCAAAGGAGTGCAAGAGCGATATGAACGTGCTGTTGAATGGTTAAAAATAGAAGAAGCGGCTACAAATAAACTAGCAGAGGAGTATGGTCAACTCCAATTAAAGGTTATAAAAGATACAATTAGGCGATTTGTTGACTTCGTAGAACGTACTGGTAGGAAGGCATCCGAAAGTGAGAAGAAGCTTTTAGAGGGTCTGGACTTTTCGGTTCAGCAGATACAAGAATATAAAGCTGCTGCTGTAGCAGCAGAACAGTATTTCATGGCAGGTGCTAAAGCAGCTGGAGCAGCAGCAGCAGGGTATGGTAGTGCAATAGGTGTTGCTACCTCAATAGGAGTAGCAAGCACTGGAACAGCTATCTCAAGTCTTAGTGGAGCAGCAGCGACAAATGCAATGTTGGCATGGTTTGGCGGTGGAGCAGTTGCAGCTGGTGGCGGTGGTATGGCTGTTGGGGTATGGGTGTTAGGTGGGATTACGGCTGTTCCAGCTTTGGCAATTGGTGGCTTTTTTGCAGCTCGTGAAGGTGAGAAGGCTATGACAAAAGCGCGGGAGTATGAAGCCAAATTGAACAAAGCGATCGCTGAAATTAATCTTGCCAAAGAATATTCAAAACAAGTAAAACAGCGTATTACTGAGTTAAAAGGTGTGTTTGAGTCTCTAAATACTCTCAGTGTTGAAGGACTGAACGAACTTGAATCTAAACCTTTTGATTCCAAGAAAGATGCTGAAAAGTTTCAACAGGTAGGACTCCTAATGAAGGGACTTGTAGAAATTTTAAAAACTCCAGTATTGAATAGTGAAGGTAAGCTTAACCTTGGTACTGTGAGTATCCTGGAAAAATACCGTACTCTTCCAGGTAAATAAACATGACAGCCAAGAAAGTTTCTGTAGAGGTATTGGTTGCAGGTAAAGATGCTTCTGAGTGCTTGAATAATTTAGTTGAAGCATACACCAGCTACAAAATAGTTGCAGAAGAAGAGAAAACTAAAAGGCGTGGTATCCAGGCTTGGGAAAAAACAACAATTGCTCAAATTAAAGCAGATCGTGATGTTCTCATACAATATCTCAAGCGCTCATTTGATGAGCGTGCTGATAACTTTAGATTTCTTTTTGAGAAAGTGGATCAGGCAATAGAGAATGGTGATAATAATCAGTTAACCTTGTACTTAAATTCGATCACAGAAATCGCCAAATCCAGCCCTTTTAAAGATTTAGCTGATTTAACATCAGTTATATCTGCTCTTGATGATCCTGATCACGAATGGACATTTTAATTGCGTTCTCACTTGGAATACCATATTTTTGCTTTATTTCCTGCTCAAATTAACTTAGCGCAGGCTTCTGGTATGATTCCGCATCCTGAACAACTAACTCGGCTTATCATACACGGTCAAACAGATGCAGATGAACATACATATTGTCTTGTCACAAGGGGGGACAATGCTCCGCACCAATCTAGGCGATGGGCTGCGTCCCACCCTAGGTGATGGCGTTCCGCCCAGCGAGCTGATCGCTCTTTGATTCGTTATTGAAGTGCGTATACAGCACTGGATTTGTTGCGGCGACAGGTATTAAAGCAGTATAGTGATGCCACCACAAGGGCAAACGAACTTTAACTATTCTTGTCCCTTTGGTTACTACTATGTCTAGTCAAATAACAGCCAAATATATTGCATTGCCTGTCATGTCTTTATACTTAGGTAGTTTTCTGGCACTGATTGTTAATAGCAGTCATGTACAAGGGCAAATCAATAATAGTGATGGAGTGTTGCTAGCTCAATCAGTATTTGAAACTTTACCACCACCACCAAACTACCCCCAAAATCAGCCTCTAGAATTTAATCAATATCAACCAGTACAATCTCAGTACAATCAAAGTTTCCAACGTTACTCAGTTTACGTTGAGGATACTAGCAACTGGACTCTGCAACAAGTACGCCGCGTTGAACCTACTGCATATATTCGACAGTATAATGGGCGTTCTGTAATTCAGTCTGGAGTATTTAATCAGCAATCTAATGCTCAACAGCGAATTAGAGAATTAGATTCACTGGGTATTTATGGTGCAAAAATTGCGGGTTTTGATAACGCGCAAGAATTACCATATTCTCCTGGTAATGACAATAATGTCAGCATCAAATCCAGATATTATGTCTCAATTCCTGCTAAGTCAGAAGAGTTATTGACAATTGCCAACCAGATTAGACAGTTTCCAGGATTATACGGTTTTGTGACAGAAAGAAAACAACCTTTAGGTCCACACGTGGCAGTAGGCCCTTTTACTCAGCGCACTGAAGCTGAACGATGGAACAATTTTATTCGCGATCGCGGATTCGGTAACGCTAGAGTTTACTACAGCAAATAAAAATATAAATATCTACTCCCCATTCCCTCCCTTACTGCTGTTTTGGTTGTTTCTCTTTAAGGTTCTGGGGATTGGGAGTAGCGGCGTTGGCTGCGGCTGGTTGACTGGCTGTTGTTAATTCTTCTTGCAACATTTTCTGATAAATCTTGGGCAAAGACTTACTAATAGAGTTTGTTTCTATGCCATAGCCTAAGCTTGTCCACGTGGGGGAAAGTCGCCGCAAAACTTCGTTTAATTTACCTTGACGCAATCGTTGAGAAATATCAATTCCCCAAACTTTGGAATCATTCAACCAACGGTAAACTACTACATCTTGATATTGTGGCTCAAAACTATAATTAGACCAAAACATCATTTGTCCTGGCTTGGGGTGATAACGAGGAGCAATATGATACCAAGTGGTGTTAATCATTTGATATCTGCCAGCAGCTGTGGAACAATTACCTGTGTTTGGCCCGACGGGAATAGTGACGCATATTTCAGGATGCTTACTGAGGTCAGTGATTTGCTGTCCACCATACAAAAGTGAATAAGGACGTTTGCTATTGGCTTCACTAGCTGAGATGGTTCGCATCAAAGCACGAACGTAGGGATCACCGCCTTCCATCACCAACGGTGGTAAATTATTGCCAAAGATGGGATCAGAAGGCGATCGCAAATCCCCAAACACGTACCATTGAAACAAGTAGACAAAGCCGAGAAGTGCGGCTATGGGGCCAATAAATTTTTCAATACCTTTGAGTTCAACGCTTTTCAGAGTTTTACTCCTTTCAAATTCACTCTCTTAGCTAACAACAAAAGTTGACGCATCTATTTCGGTAAAGTTCACAAAATCAGTGGTGAGTGCTGAGTGGTGAGTAGTGAGTAGTGAGTGGTGTTAGTGGTAGCGCGGCGTTTAGCAGATGGTGAAATAAATCAGCACTTTACTTAGCACTGCTGAAATAATTCTTCAAAGCTTTTAGGGCTAGCTTCAGGTTTGGCGACTATCTCAACTATTTTATGGTGTGCGGCTGGCTTAAATAGAGCTTCTACACAAACTTGGGCGACTTTTTGGCGAGGAATACTACCCTCAAATAATGTATCAGCACTCTGCATGACAATCGCATCGGGGTTATCTTCATTTTTTAACCCGCCAGGACGAACAATTGTGTAGTTCAAACCACTTTTTTGTAAATACTCTTCTGCTTGTTTTTTCCATACCAAAATTAGCCAAAACAAGTTCAACGGATGGAAAAACTGGGAGACACACAAAGAAGTTACTAAAACAAAATGTTCGATTCCCTTGGCTTTGGCCACATCGACTAAATTTTTAGTGCCTTCAAAATCTACTTTATAGGGGCCTGTGGGATCTAAACTGGGTTTTGCGCCAGTTGCACACAGTACCACGGTACTATCTCCCAAGGCTGTAGTTAAGCTTTGTGGATTTAACACGTCACCTACTACTAACTCGGCATCAGGTGGCAAAATGGTTCTAGCTGTCTGTATATCCCTGACCAAAGCACGCACAGGAATATTACGCGCTACTAACTCTTGTACTATGCGGCGACCTGTTTCACCTGTTGCCCCTGCTACAAATGCTTTCATAAGAAACGCTATCCTGGGAAACTAGTTATGTGATTGATCCGTTTTATATTGTAGTTATTTTATGAAGTGTATGACAGATTTATAAGCTTTCGGTCAAAATGGAAGTTTAATGCTAATCCGCCCAATCAACCTGGGAATCATTAATTATAGACAAACGCCAAGCTAGAGGGGAATGCTTCATGCTTTCGACAAACGGCGAATATCAATCTCTGGAAATCACAGAAACAGTTGTCCCCGTTACTACAAACCTCCCAGAAAACGAAGACACGGGTACAGACAAAACTATAGGGACTCCAACCAAGTTTTATGGTCGTTATAACGACTGTATGGCAATGTCCGCCCCAGCACAGACGGTTTCTGAGTATCTAAATGCTCATGCTGATTGGTTTTCGCGGTGTGCTGAACCAATGAAGGTACAGCCTTTGGGAGAAAACGGTTATGCCTTAATTATTGGTCGTTTTGGCTCTTTTGGTTATGAAGTTGAACCGAAAATTGGTTTAGAACTTTTACCCGCCGACGAGGGAGTTTATCGGATTCGCACAATTCCTGTTCCTGATTATCAACCACCTGGTTATGATGTAGACTACCGAGCATCATTACAGTTGAAAGAAGATTTGGGTGAAGTCACGCGAGTGGAATGGGAATTAGATTTAGTTGTTTGTCTGCATTTTCCGCGATTTATTCAGCGTTTACCCAAGTCTTTAGTTCAGTCTACAGGCGATCGCTTGCTCAACCAAATCGTCCGCCAAGTCTCCCGCCGCCTCACTCGCAAAGTCCAAGAAGATTTTCACCAATCTGTTGGGATTCCTTTCCCAAATAATTGTAAGAAACGACGATAATTGCTTAACTCTGTGGTAAAAATAACTTTATTTTTCACCACAGAGGCACAAAGACACAAAGAAGAAAAGATGAGTTAATGACTAGGCTTTAGAAAGAATTCTTTGGACAATTTCTACACCTGTAATAGCCTGCCAGGTAAACAGTCCTAAAATCACGAAGTTTAATAAAATGTGAGTTACCCGCGCCCAGTTTGCTCCTTTTTGCATAAAGGGAGATAGGGCAGCAGAAAATGCAATTAAACCTGTCATACCTAATCCAGCTAATAGGTGCGGGCCTACAAACAATTTACCGTTATTAATAAAGGTGACAGCCATACCACCAATTGCACCAGCTACCATTACAGCTAAAATTAACGAGCCAATTTGGTAGTGTTTGACGTTATATTTACCTTTGATTAGTTCTTTTTTTACTTCACCTTGTGCGTTGCGAGTACGCTGTACTTGTAGACCGAGGTAAGCAGCATACAGTGAGAGTGCTAGTAACACCCACATAATCAACGGGTGAAAGAAATTCAGCCAATATTTAACTGAGTCAGATAGTTCCAGATTCATTGTGTTCTCGCCCAATTCTTAAATCTTAATAAAAATTAGCACAATTCTAAGTACCGTGGGCAAAGGGAGACAAGAGGGACAAGGTAGATTATATTTCCCATGCCCAATATCTTGCCAAAGTACCTAAAGCATTTCAGACTAAATTTTGGGACTGAATAAACAAGATTTCCCGGTTGGAATGGATTCATGATTGAAAACTATGATGCTTTGCTGCTGAAGGCTGCTAAAAGTGGTGATTTGAAGCGGCTGGATGCCCTATTGGTTGCGGTTGCGATGGTGGATGTGTGCGATCGCGATGGCACGACGGCGTTAATGTTTGCTGCTAATCTAGGTTATACCGAAATTGTGCGATCGCTCTTGGATGCGGGAGCAAATATCAATTTAGCTAGAAAACGCTACGGCTTGACGGCTTTGATGTTAGCTGCTAGTGCTAATCAGCTAGATATTGTACAGCTTCTAGTTTCTAGGGGGGCTGATATTAATGCCACCAATGAAGATGGTAGTACGGCTTTGATGGCAGCTGCGCTCAAGGGTCATACTAATGTAGTCCAAGCATTGCTGGCGGGTGGGGCTGATGTGAATTGCCAAGACAATGACGAAGATACGGCTTTAAAATTGGCAATCAAGCATGGACACGAGAAAGTAGTGCGACTGCTTTTAGAAAGTGGTGTGGATGCTAACACCCAAGATGAAGACGGCGAAACCCTGCTGATGATTGCATCTGACTTGGGACGTGTAGAGGTAGTCCAAGCATTGCTGGCGGGTGGGGCTGATGTGAATTTACAAAACCAAGATGGTGGTACGGCACTATTGGCAGCTGTGGCGGCTGGACAGGTTGCGATCGCAGCTATATTACTAGATCAAGGTAGTGAAGTTAATCATCAAGATAAAGACGGCGAAACAGCCTTACACCTCGCTGTTGTGGAAGGCTATCTTGATGTAGTGCAAATTTTGCTTAGTCGCGGTGCAGATCCCCACATCAAAAATCATCTCGGTGACACACCTTTGCTAGTAGCTGCATTGCAGGGGCATAGTCAGATAGTGGAAGCACTGCTGCGTTATGGTGCAAATTTGCATGGCGATAAAATCGGTGAAACACCTTTAACCTTGGCAGTATCCCAAGGACAGACAGATGCAGTCAAGGTATTCTTAGATTATGGTGCTGATGTTGATATTCCAGCGAAAGATAGCAAAACCGCTTTAATTAAGGCAGCAGAACGTAACTATCCTAAAATTATTCAGCTATTGTTAGCTAAGGGTGCAAATATTAATTATCAAGATTCGGCAGGAGCTACAGCCTTGATGTGGGCTGCGGCTGGGGGCTATGGTAAAGCGGTGCAAGTATTGCTGGAATCTGGGGCAAATATGAACTTAAAAAACCGTGGTGGTTATACGGCTTTGATGCTGGCAGAATTTAATGGCTATAGAAATATCGTGCAAATTTTCAAGCAGGCTGGAGCGGAGGAATAATTTGTAATTCGTAATTCGTAATTCGTAATTCGTAATTCGTAATGGGCTGCGCCCCGCTACGTTAACGTAATTATGATGCTAATTAGTGTCTAATTAGTTACTTTGTTCTGAAAACACGAGATGTCCTTTTCTGAATTGCTAAATTTTCGGCAAGAAATTAGCAATAAAAGTCAAAAAATCTGTTATTTTTTAGACAAATTTTGGCTAGAATTTTTGTATCTTAAAACTTGCTTGAGACAACTTGACAACTAGTAAAAAACACGGTATTAAATTAAATACTAAGGAGGTTAAAGAAGTCTGCTTCAGAAATGAGAAACTGAAATTATGAAAATCAGTCGTAGCTTTGTATAAAGTAACTACGGCAAAAATGTGAAGAAATTGAAACACCGAAGTAGACCAAGTAAAATGTTGATGCTTCAGGGATGCCAAAGAAGCACAACTAGAGAAGTAATTTACTTTCTAGTTTTTACTTTGTCTTCACCCCGGCGTTTCCTACTGTGCTAGATATGCTCAATATATAGTTTTTCATTTCTGATAACAGTATTCTAACTATCAGTTTTTAGGTATTTTAATAAACGCTAAAAAGCACAACTTACTAACTGATAATTAAATACCGAAAGGCTAAAAGTTTCAAATTCTACTTGATAGTAATTTAGTTACTAATGTGCAAATAATCCCTGATCAACAGCCTGTACAACAAAACCTGTGGATAGGATTTGGCTGTCAATCAGGTATTTCCTCTGAGTTATTATTAGTAGCAATTGAGCAAGTTTTTCAAAATTATGGACTTCTGCAAACAGAGATAGTCGGTCTTGCTACTATTGATATAAAAGGATCAGAACCGGGTTTAAGAGATTTTTGTCATAGCTATAACTTTCCCTTGAAAACCTTTTCTGCCGAGATTTTGTCTACTGTTGCTGTACCTCATCCTACCGTAGCGATCGCTAAAATAGTCGGAACGCCTAGTGTTGCTGAAGCATCTGCTATTTTGGCAGCCTCTCACCTTAATTTGGCAGTCAAGCTTTTAGTTCCTAAACAAATTGTGCGCTTACCCGGACAACCAGGCGCAGTAACAATCGCTGTCGCCCAAGGACTGGAGAGTAGAGGACATAGGGGAGAATCACCAATAACTATTCCATAGCTCTGAGAATATAGCTAATTACGCTAGAAACTACAGATAGTACAATTGAGCCTAAAAAAGCCGCTAAAAAGTCTCTAATGATAAAATCAGGGCTAGGTGTGAGGACACTTGCTAGCCAAAGGATTAAAGCATTCAGAACAAATGTGAATAAACCAAAGGTGAGTAGAGTAATGGGAAATGCCAGAATACTTAAAATTGGTCTGACAAAGGCATTGACTAACCCAATTACTGCTACAGCAACCAGAGCCGCGACAAAACTCTTCACCTCAAATCCCGGTACAATATGGGCTGTAATCAGCAAAGCCACCGCAGTACCCAACCACGTCAATAGAAAGTTTTTCATATTTTGTTGAAAGAAATCGGCCTCAAGAGGAAATATACAAAAATTGTTAGTTGGTAATTGCTAATTTATTTTTCCCATGAGCAATTACCAACCACCAAGCATTACAGAGATATGCTAATTCTTTTAGGGAACTCCAAAAAATAAATTATCCAATTTCTGAAATCAAAACGATTATCCCTCCCCTGCTCCCATACCATAAAAGTGACAGGATATTTTTTTGCTTGGAAGTCCCTTAGCAGACATGATATTAACGCCGTTGGGGAGAACGCCCCAATAAAGCCTCCCAAGTTGCACCGCCAACTACACCATCAGGCTCGATACCGTAGCGTTTTTGTGCTGCTTTCACAGCATTTTCAGTCATCACACCAAAATAGCTATCTACACCACCTTTAAGAAAACCCAGTTGACTCAACCTGGTTTGTAACTTGGTAACTTCTGCATTACTCATCCCCACGCGCAAAATCGGCCATCCTTCTGATGTGTACTGCACACCAGGAATGCGGTTAGCGGCTGGAGTCGTGTTAGGACGAGTTGTCGTGGTTGTGTTTTGTCTAGAAGTAGTGCTAGGTCTAGAAGTATTGCTAGGTCTGGCAATAGGTTTAGTATTTACAACCTGATTATTAACAGGTTTGGTGTTTGTCTGGTTGGTGACAGGTTTAGTATTCACTACTTGATTGGGAACAGGGCGGGGAGGAGTGGGTCTTGGTTCAGGTCTAGTATTAGTAGTTGTAGCAGCTTGAGTAGGAACAGGAAAAGCAGTTGTGGTATTGGCTGTTGAGTTGGGTGTTGATACTACAAATGGTTGATTGGGAAAAAGTCTTTGCCAGGTAGCAGCATCAACAATACCATCTGGACTCAAACCCACTGTTTGTTTAAACCGAGAAACAGCATTGGCGGTAGGTTCAGTATAGTTACCATCAACTGCACCAGAATAAAAGCCCAAAAGCTTTAGAGTCGCCTGAAGTTCCGTCACACTTTCGCCTTGACTACCAACCTTGAGAGTAGGACGGTTTATCCCAACTTGTTGGGCAATTTGTTGGGGTACTCTAACTGCTACTACCGCCGATGAGCCAAAGAACACAGACATACAGGAAAACAGGAGTAGCCAATAAAACTTACTTTTGCTGAAGCAGCGAAATGTCTTGAGTAACTCTAAGTAGCTTAAAATGCTTGCTGTCAGGCTGCCTTTCATGGAAATCACTCCCAGAACTTCTGTTGCTAATATTACAACTTTTAGTAGTGCTGAGTGCTGAGTAGTGAGTGCTGAGTAGTGAGTAGTGAGTAGTGAGTCCTGAGTTATCAGTGCTGAGTCCTGAGTCAATACACTTCAGTTGAGGAACATAGGCGCAAGCCTTTCCTGCGGAACGCTCTGCGAACTCGAAGAGTAACCCAACAGCCTCAAGACTTTTTTGGTTTTCGGTGTTACTCAACCCAACCTACTTTTCCTCTTCAATGAACCGTATTAACTCAGCACTCATAACTCATAACTCATAACTCATAACTTCATAACTCATAACTCATAACTCAGCACTTGTAACTCAGCACCGCACGGTTAATTGCTTCTTCTTGACCTACCAAAGATAAATAAGGTTTCTGGAGATAGCGACGCGCTGCTATTAAAGCCTCTTGGACGGTGACAGCCGCCGTTAGTTCTTGGAATTGCCTATCAAAGTCGATTCCTAAACCCAAAATTTCATACCAACCGTATATCTGGGCAATCTGTCCATTAGTTTGTTTACCCAAGGCATACTGCCCTAAAATTTTGTTCTTCGCTGCTTGCAAACTTGTTTCAGTTAATTCGGTGGTACACAGTAACTCTACCTCTGTCTGTAATCCTTCTAGGGCTATAGTGGTATTTTCTGGTGCTGTCCCCATATAAACTAAAAATGAGGTTGGATATAGCTTAGTTGGGTAAAATGCCGAAACTTCATAAGCTAGTCCCCGTTTTTCTCGTAATTCCACAAATAAGCGGCTAGATAGTCCATTACCCAAATAAGTAGATAGCAATTTCAAAGGGGCATAATCAGCATCATTCACTGCTGCACCCAAATAACCGAGCATGACAATAGATTGCTGGGTGTGTATAGGCTTAAGCTGGGATTGTGGCTCTACTGCAATTTCTGGGAGATTAATTTCTGGTAGGGATTGCTCTGGATTTTGCCAATCACCAAATACTTCTTCTACTAAGGCTACAGCTTCATTTAACGTGACTCGCCCAGCGATACTAATTACTATATTGTCTGGACGAAAATAGGTTTGGTGATACTCTACCAAGTCTTCTTGGGTGATGTTGCTCACAGTGTTTTCATCCCCCATCACCGACAGGGAGTAGGGATGATTTTGGTAAATTACCCGCCGTATTTGCTCCATAGCTAGGGTAAAGGGCTGCTCTTTTTGGGAACGAATGCTATTGATGGTTAAACGTCGTTCTAGTTCTACTTGGGTGGTGGGGAAAGTAGGCGATCGCACAATCCGCCCCGCCAGTGATAATATCTGAGAAAAATCCCCTGTCACTGTCTTTAACGACATTAAAAAATAATCAGTCGATGTATCTGCACTCAAGCTAGCTCCCACAGATTCCACTTCTTCGGCAATTTCCATACTAGAAAGTCCATCACATCCTTTAGTGATGACTGTTGCTAGCAAATGCGCTAAACCTGCTTTTTCGCGTTGTTCACGGCAACTACCAGCACGAATAAAAATTCGCCCCGCAATAATATCGGCAGCAGGATTTTCTGCTACCAGGACGACAATGCCATTGTTTAATACAGTGCGATGGATAAGGGAGTTGTTAGACACAGCAGGATTCACAGTTTGAGTCATTAGTTATTAGTCAATAGTCAATAGTCATTAGGCATAAAAAAGTCAAACGTCAAACTTCAAAAGATTCTTTTGTTTTACCTTTTTACTTCCTTGTCTTCCTTGTCCCCAGTCCCCAGTCAACACGGTTTAATAATAGTCACCGCGTAATTTTGCGGTGAAATATACTGTTTAGCTAATTGTTGCAATTCGTGGGGAGTGAATGATTGAATTTGCTGAGGATAGGTGACAGATAATTCTGCTTGGGCAATGGTATTGTAGTAGCCATACATCCCACTCAACTGATTTGGTGTTTCAGTAGAAAAGGCATAATCATTACATAACAGCCTACGGGTGCGAGCTAGTTGATTTTCATTAATACCTTGGTTGAAGATATCATCCAAATGGCTAAGAATTAAATTCTCTACTATTTCTAGATATTCTGGCTCTAACCAAGCCGTAATTGTAAATAAGCTCGCTTCTCGTTGCAGAGAAAAATTACTGCAAATTCCCTGCACTAGTTGCTGTTCTTCTCGCAAATCACGTACTAAGCGCGAAGTCCGCCCTTCTGCTAATAATACTGACAATAAATCTAAACCATAGGCCGCACGCAGTTGTTCTACCCCTGGTACTAGCCATGCCATTAACAGCCGTGCTTGTTCTAGATGTGGTAAAGACAATTTTTGGCGGCGAACTCCATTAATAACTGGCTTGGCTAATGGTTTAATTGGCGGACATTCTCCACGCTGACCAAAATTACAGAATGATTTGTTAACCAAATCCCATGCTAGCTGTTGGTTAATACCCCCAGCCATGACTACTGTCATATTTTCTGGTTGGTAGTGAGTCCGGTGAAAAGAGCGCATTGCTTCTGGAGAATGCTGCATTAGTTCTTGCTCATTACCCAAAATTGAGCGTCCATAAGGGTGATCTTGGTAGACATTTTCCAGTAGAGATTGGAAGCCTACACTATCTGGGTCATCATAGGAAGCGCGAATTTCTTCTAATACTACATCCCGTTCACGAACAAACTCATCCTCTGGAATTGCTGCATTGAGTAGTAGTTCTCCCAAATGAGGCAGAGTATCTTCTATATAAGTAGTAGCCGTAGTTAGGGAATAATTAGCATAATCGTAGCTTGTAGCCGCATTGCTTACACCACCTGTATTTTCAATATTATGGTCGAACATTCCCGGCTCTAGGGTGGCTGTACCTTTAAAAATCATGTGTTCTAAAAAATGTGCCATGCCGAACCACGGTTCTGGCTCATGTATACTTCCAGCCCTGACCCAAACATCAGCCACAACTACAGGAGTAGTGGGAATTTCTTGATGAATCAACGTTAAACCGTTATCTAGCCGGAAAACCGACGCTGGAAATACAGGATTTGTTAGTTGCGGTTGTAACAATTTTTCTATTTTTAACTAAAATTTAAGTTATTTTTTAGTTATCTTAACTCTGTTTTGTACCCAATTAAGAATCATCTGATACAACTAGAGATGAATATCCCCTAAGATGTTTACCTAATATTTAGCCTCTAACCTTTAGCCCCTTCTTGACCAGTTATTGGTGTATGCAGTTCAAGACGACTACATAAGAAATATTAAAGCCCCCAGTTTTAATAAAATTGGGAGCTTAAAATTTTGAGTTCACCGCGACGCCGTTTTACCTAAGTTTATGACCTGGTTAAACCAGGGGGGAACAGATTTTACTCGTTTAAAGTTTCCGGGTACACGCCCGGTTTACTGCCACGAGAGACATTTAGTTCCCTTTTTCTTAAAGACATAGATCAAAAAACTTGATGGCAGTCACCAACGTCGCAGTGCAACTCACTCATTATAGCTTTTCAAAACCGATTGTGTACAAATTGGAAATTGGGCATCATTTCAGTCATCAACTGGAGTACCAGATAGATTCTACGGTGTGGGCGATTTGAGAGGCGATAGTCTCCGACCGACCGTAGGTCATCGCTTGGTTATGATTTTCTAACAAAACGGTGACGTGTCCTAGTTTGCGTCCTGGACGAGATTCTGTTTTACCGTACCAGTGGACGTGTGCTTGGGGAATTGCTGCTAATTGCTGGCGTTTGCTTTGGTAGTCGCTGTGAGAGGTTTCATAGCCTAATAAGTTGACCATGACAGCAGTTGTACACTGCAAGGCCGGATTACCCAAAGGCATACCACTAACTGCTCTCAGATGCTGCTCAAATTGGGAAGTTGCACAAGCGTCTAGGGAAAAATGCCCGGAATTGTGGGTACGGGGGGCTATTTCGTTGACTAATATTTTCCGGTCAGTTGTGAGAAATAGTTCGATACCAAACACGCCGACAAATTGGAGGCTGTTTAATAATTTATAGGCGATCGCTTCTGCTGTGGCGACTTGTTCGGGTGTAATATCCGCAGGGGCTATCACTCGCCGACATACCTGTTGTTCTTGCTGTGTTTCTACCACTGGATAGATGACAACTTCACCATCTACGGAACGGGCAGCAATTACCGCTAGTTCCCGTTCAAAGGGGATAAATTCTTCTACTAAAAATAGAGTTGGATTTTTGTGATTTAACTCTAGTTTCTCTTGCAAGGTAGCTAAATCACGAATGATAAAAGTTCCCTGTCCGTCATAACCGTGACGGCGAGATTTCAGCACTAGGGGAAAACCTAAGTCTGCAATTTCTGCTGTTAAATCTTCCTGCTGTTCGACTGCAAAAAATTGCGGTACAGGTAGCCCTAAATCTCTTAAATAGCAACGCTGATGATATTTATCTAATAGTGGTGCTAAAGCTTCTAACCTGGGACGGAAGCAGACACCTTGCTTTGCAAGCAGAGATAAAGCCTCTAAATCGACAAATTCATTTTCAAAGGTGATAACATCGCTTTTGGCTGCTAAAACTTTTGTGGCATCAGCATCATCAACTTCTGCTAACACAGTATCATGGGCGATCGCCACAGCAGGATCTTGACTGCTAGGAGTCTGCACTATCAACTCTACCCCCAGCTTATTTGCTGCATCTCCTATCATCCAGGCTAGCTGTCCACCACCAATTACACCTATACGCTTCATTAACATCCCAAAGAATCACGAGTTTCTACGCCTGTTTGAGAATTTACTCCGCTAGCTTTTGTACAAAGTTCTTTGATTTGTGCCTTGTCTAAAATTGCATCAGTAAAGTCTGCGCCTTCTAGGTTCACATTATTAAAGATGGCACGGAGTAAAATAGCTTCTTTAAAAACGGCATCGCTTAAATCAGCCCCTGTTAAGTTTACCTGATCCACCATTGCATTAGTTAAATCTGCTCCGTGGAGATTTGCGTTTGTCATTACAGAAGCACTTAATACTGCTCCCCGCAAATCAGCACCGACAAAGTTAGTCATTTCTAAGTTGGCGTTAGAAAACTCCGCCGCTTGTAAACTATCACCAGAAAAATCATGTCTAGATAATTCTGCATTGCTAAATGATAAAGGATGCGTCCAATCTACTGCCCATGCTGGAAAGGGCAAGCATAAGACTATGATCCCCAACAATAACACCAAGCCTTGCCGCCAAAACATCTTGAGGTAATTAATTTGGTGTTTCATCTTGTATATTCCCCATCTTCAGGTGTTTTGGATCACTAACACCTTAACATTTTGTCATAAAAGTTTGGCTCTCGCCTACGATGGGCGTGTCCTGACAGCTAAAATATGCCGCTATTTATGACTATAGGGTGAGCTAGATAAGTGGAGAAATGATTCTCTAGTCAGATATATTTCAATTACGTAAAAAAATTAAGCAATTGCTCACCCACTAATTTACAATTCTTGATTTCAATGTTTGCGTTTTACGATATAAATAGTTTTAATTGAGATTTTGCGATCGCTATAAAATTTACATTTCTTCAAGTTAATATTTCCCAAGTAAAGTTTATTGTCGTTTCCGTTTAGCAGGGAAGATAGGCTGTTAGTCTTTTAATCATGGTGAGCATTAAGCGTGATCGAAAACAATTTGATGATGTTTCGGAATGCTTAACAAGCTCTATATGGGGAGTATTAACCGTAGTTTTATAGTGACTGCTGAACTTCTGATAAATCTTGAGCAGATTTATTGTCCCTAACTAAACAAATTCAACAAGCCGAATAAGTAACTGCAATTATGACACACTACTCTATTGACTGGATCGAAGCATGGTGCGAAGAAAATGGCTGGACAGAACTATTTGTAGAGCGGCGTAACAATTACTGGGCATTTCCTCCGGGATGTGTCATGCCTGAACCAATTCCCAATCATGTCCTCAGAGGAATTAAATCTGAGAAGGGACTGACATTTGAAGAAAAAATTTGGTCAACTTCAGCAGTGATTAGTACGGTGATAGCAGTTATTTCTACTTTTGTACTCAGATGTCCCATGCCATTAGTTTTTGCTTTTGCTGTCAATGCAGTTACAGTGGCTCAACTTGAACCAGAGGATGTCTAGATTATTCAATTGTGTTATTACTCCTCGTATACTGCTCTTGGTATCCTCTTCAGCCAGAGCAGTTTTTAATTTAAACTTCCTAAACCCAACCTCTTTGTGTAGAGACGCGATAAATCGCGTCTTGTAAGACTAGTTATCTCCACAAATAATTTTTAACTGAAATCATATTGGATTTTAGTTGGCTTTACGTTTCTTTACATAGTTCTGGTTATCCGCGCCTTTCTTCTTACTTCACAACTTCTCGCCGTGATTTATTAATTATTTTCTATATTTTACCTCTAATTAAATTCTACTTAAACTCATAACCTCAATATAGATTAGTTCCAAAAAAATAGTCCTTTATTTCTTTGTTTTCAAAAGGGAGAATAACTTAATTCTTCTCACGGATTTTATCGGTGATGAACTCCCATTTGAAAATCAAAAGGGGTAAGTAAAACGCGAGATATAACGCTTGTATAGTTTGTAGTGTGCATCGCTAACAGAAGTTTATAGTGAGGAAAACAGAGATGAAATTGGGTTCAAAATTAGTCCTTGCTGCTAGTTTAGCTTTGGGTTTGGCTAGTGTAGATGTAAATTCAGCATCTGCGGCGATTGTTCATTATGCTTTTACAGTTGATAGTCCTACCACGAGAGGAAATGGATTTTTTAGCTTTGATGACTCAACTTTCATCGATGATGTAGCAATCCTTAAGTCCCTTTCCTTCCAATTTGACGGTGATTCTAATGTTTACACCGAAACAGATGATCTTAACTACCCAGAATTCCCTATAGTCTATCCCACCATTTTTTCTACAGGCAGAACATCTTTAGCATTAAACTATCAATTTGATGATAAAGCCAATCCGGCTAGTTCTATCAGATATGAAATCGCTGGGGAAGATTTTACACGTTACTCCATAAATTCCCCAGACGCTGAATTTATATCTGGTACGGTTTCTTATAGAAAAGTACCTGAGCCTACAATATTAGGAGGCTTTTTATTAGTTGGTAGTGTCACCTTGATGATGAAAAGAAAGGACATAGCAATGGAAAAGACCAAAGCTTAATCTTGCTTAAATGGATCAAAATTCATCCCCACACAATGGCAAAATAGATAATTGTAGTGGTATTATTCAAAATGAAGAATGATGGCTGCATAGTTCATTCTTCATTTTTCTGTACACTTTACTTTAAATGTTATTTTTGTATTTGAATAAATTTAATAATATCAAAAAATTAAATTTATATTAACTGTTTCTTTGTCAAAAATTAATCTCTAGCTAGTAAGTTTTGACGTGCAGATAGAACAACTAACACATTGATACCAGTTGAGAAACTGGGAATTTAAATATGAGTTTGGTAAGGGAGAAACTACCCTGCCTTTTTTGTGTTAGCTGTTGCATTCCTTTAACTTATTTTTAGTCAGGAGTAAGAGGATGGTAGATTACCATAATGTTCAGAAGTTCCTGCAAAGTCGCATCAAACGACGCAACTTAATTATTGGAGCGGGAGCATTTACAGGTTTAGCTATTGCCAGCCAATTTCCTCATCAACAAGCGATCGCTAAAGGTAGATTTTCCGACTATCCTTTTAAACTGGGTGTGGCATCAGGCGAACCCTATGACACCAGCATCGTCATCTGGACTCGACTAGCTCCCGAACCTATAAATGGCGGTGGAATGCCGCCTGTGAATGTACCAATTCGCTGGGAAGTTTCCACCGACTCCAACATGAAGCGCATTATTTCCAGAGGGACTGTACTGGCAACTCCAGAACTGGCTCACTCTGTACGGGTGGTAGTGGAAGGACTCTCACCTCATACTTGGTATTGGTATCGTTTTAACGTTGGTAGCGAAGCTAGCCCCATTGGTCGGACTCGGACTGCTCCCGCGTCTGGTAGTTCCTCAAATCTATTGAAGTTTGCCATAGCATCCTGCCAACACTATGAGCAAGGATATTACACTGCTTATAAATACATGGCTGAGGATGACCTCGACTTAGTATTTTTTGCGGGTGACTACATCTATGAGGGAGGGATTAATCTAACTCGGCCTAGACAGCATAATAGTACAGAAATTTTCACCTTGGAAGATTACCGCAACCGTCATGCTCTTTATAAAACCGATCCTCATCTCCAAGCAGCCCATGCAGCCTTCCCCTGGATTGTGACTTGGGATGACCACGAGGTAGAAAACAACTACGCCAACTTGATCTCAGAAATCGATACTGAACCAGATCAAGATCCAGCTATCTTCGCACAACGGCGAGCGATCGCTTATCAGGCGTACTATGAACATATGCCCCTGCGTCCCTTCTCCCGACCAGTCGGCCCTGATATGCAGCTTTACCGTCGGTTAAACTTTGGGAATCTGGCTACATTCAATGTTTTAGATACTCGGCAGTACCGCACTGATCAACCCTGTGGTGATGGTAGCAAGGAACGTTGTCCAGAAGTTTTTGATCCCCAAGCCACAATTCTGGGACAGGCGCAAGAAAGTTGGTTGTATGATGGCTTAGATAAATCAGCAGCGACATGGAATATTTTGGCGCAGCAAGTTCCCATTGCTCAGAGAGACTTTCTACCGGGAGAAGGTCAAGTTGTCAGCATGGACAAATGGGATGCGTATGTGGCTTCGCGCGATCGCCTGATGGCTTTTCTGGCACAGCGTCAACCATCTAATCCAGTCTCCTTAGCAGGGGATGTGCATTCTAACTGGGCAATGAATCTCAAGGCTAACTTTGATAATCCAGAATCTGCCACACTGGGTAGTGAATTTGTCTCTACCTCAATTAGCTCTGGTGGTGATGGTGTTGATATAAATCCGAATGTTCAAGCATACTTACCAGATAACCCCCACATTAAGTTCTACAACGGTCAACGGGGATATGTGCGTTGTACAGTGACTCCCAGCACTTGGAGGTCAGACTATCTGGTGATGTCAAATGTGCTAACACCATTTGGGACGATTAGTAACCGTGCTTCGTTTGTAGTTGACAACGGTATTCCTGGAGTTAGGCAAGTCGTCTAATTATCAACCTGATTTAACCCCTCTCCCCGCAACGCTACGCTACGGTGTATACACAAGTCTGATAACCTTATTCCACATCGTTTTGATCCCCCCTAACCCCCCTTAAAAATGGGGGAACTAGAATCAAAGTCCCCCTTTTTAAGGGGGATTTAGGGGGATCAAACCACATTTTGCACTCAGCACAAAGATGTGTGTACACCTTAGCCGCAACGCTACGGGAGAGGTTCAAACATTAGTATGAGGGAACTCCAAAATTGAGACTACTACTGTGTCAAGTTAGTTTTGATGGTTTGTAGTAAGGACTTTAGTCCTTAGAAAAATCAGGACTAAAGTCCTTACTACAAACTTGTTTATCCATCAATTCAAACTTGATGAACTACTACTTAAGGTATATAAATATTAAGGTATAAAATATCTATTTAATTCTTTGATACAGCAACCCAAGCCCCAACAAACAGCTGCAATTCTCAAAGCCGAATGGAATGAATTGATTGTTGAGTATGGTCGATTAGAAACCGTGGGAGATTTTGACTTTGCGATGCCCAAACACGCTATTAGTGTGGCGTTTATTCCCCATGAACGTGTTACTTGGTCAGTAGATGGGGGTCAGCCGCAAACTACTTCTATGCCTGCCGGCAGCGTGTTTGTGTATGCGGAGCGTGAGTTGGTATGGCATCGGCGGGAAAAGGAGAGTGAATACGTAAATTTGATGCTATCGCCGTGCTTACTCAACCGACTGGCAGATGAAAGCGGATTGTCTACTCCGTTTGAGTTGCAACACCGGGTGATTTTTCTAGATCCAATTATTTTAAATGTGGCGCAGTTGTTGAAGTCTGAGGTAGTCAGTCGTGGTTTGGCAGGCAATCTATATGTCGAGTCGTTGCGGAATTTGCTGGCTGTGCATCTACTACGAAACTACAGTGGAGTATTGAGTAAATCTACTCCCACAAAAACTGATGCCATTGATGCGTTAAAGCTGAAGCAAATCAAAGATTATATTGAAGACAATTTAGCTGGTGATTTAGCGATCGCACAACTAGCTGCATTAGTCCCCATGAGTCAGTTTCATTTTGCCCGTGCCTTTAAAGCCTTAATAGGAGAACCGCCACACCGCTATATTCTCCAACGACGAATCCAACGGGCAAAAGTATTGCTAAAAGTGACGCGATTTTCGTCGGCAGAAATTGCCTATCAGGTAGGTTTTGCTAATCCCAGTCATTTTACTGCCCAATTTCGTAAGTTTTCCGGGGTAACGCCAAAGCAATTTCGCAACAGTATTTAAATTTAATTGAGCATGATTTTGACATAACCCCGCAAGAATCAGGCATGAATGCTGGCAAGATATTCTCTAAATTGTATTTAACAAGAGAATCAACCATTTTTATACTCATTAAGGAGTTACAAATATGTCTCTCAACACTTACTACACCCTAGGACGTTCTGGACTGCGCGTTAGCCGTCTCGCCCTTGGTGCGATGACCTTCGGGACTGAATGGGGTTGGGGAACGGATGAAGACACCGCCCGCCAAATGTTCAATACCTACGTTGATGCAGGTGGTAACTTTATTGACACAGCAGATTTATATACAAATGGTACTAGCGAAACTTGGTTAGGTAAATTTATGACAGAGCGTAACCTCCGCGATCGCGTTGTCATCACGACTAAGTTTAGCTACAATGCCGAACCAGGAAACCCGAATGCAGGCGGGAACGGACGCAAAAATATTTTGCGGGCGGTGGAAGGTTCACTGCAACGGTTAGGGACTGATTATATAGACCTCTCTATTCTCCATACTTGGGATATGATTACCCCAGTCGAAGAAGTTATGCGAACACTGGATGATTTAGTTCGTTCGGGTAAAGTGCGGTACATTGGACTGAGCGATACGCCAAGCTGGTATGTAGCACGAGCGCAAACTATAGCCGAGTGGCGCAATTATGAACCGCTTTGCACGCTCCAACTCGAATACTCGCTCATTGAGCGTAACATTGAACGGGAATTTATTCCCCTCGGTCTAGAACTGGGAATGGGGACGATGGTGTGGAGTCCGTTGGGGAGTGGTCTTCTCAGTGGGAAGTACAAGGCCAGTGAGGGTGGATTTACGGGAGTTGGAAGACTAGAGACAGTTCAAGGTGTCCCAAATCCTGCATTTCAGAAATTTAGCGATCGCAACTGGAAAATTGTAGCAGAACTCGAAACGGTGGCGCAGGAACTAGGGCGCAGTATGGCTCAAGTTGCGGTCAACTGGACAGCAAATCGTCCTGGGATTGCATCGGTGATTATTGGAGCAACTAAGCGATCGCAACTAGAAGATAATCTCAAAGCACTCTCTTTTGATATTCCCCGCGAACTAGCTGATCGTCTGGAAGCGATCAGTCGCCCCGAACCGCAATTTCCTTACAGCTTCTTTGGTTCAGAAATTCAAGGTATGATTCACGGCGGCGTAACGGTTGGATCTAAGCCGATTGGGTACAAACCCGATGTGTTAATTCAGTCAATGGGTGGGGGCGTTTCTTAGTAAAGATGATAGTGAATTGAGGGATAAAATTCAAATGCGTATTGCAAGGCAGAACCCGTAGGGTAAGGGAGGGGAGAGAAGCCTGACTTTTCACGTTATGTGGAAAAGCTAACGCGAAACCTAACCCCCTAACCCCCTTCCCTACTAGGGAAGGGGGAAAAGGTAGAGACGTTGCATGCAACGTCTCTACAATTGTAGGGGAGAGGTTTGGAGAGGGGTTTTCCAGATTCCGTGAAAAGTCATCAAGCTTGCTGCAAATAGTAGTCAAAGCGTTGCCGGAGTTGTTGCATAGTTAAATTCTGCGTCCAGTATTCTACAAGGGCGTGACCAAATGCCCAGGCATTGCGATCTGGTGTGGTAGGGTTTTCTAACAGTAGCGGCCATAGAGATAATAGGTCAAATTTAACTGGGTGAGAGTCCTCTGTCCGCAACAGGGAGAATAAATCATAAGCCATCTGGAGTTTACCAATGACAATCGGTAACTGTTCTACTGGTATTTGTTCAGCTAGGATGTAAGCCAAAGTGGGAGAACCTGTTGACAATGTAGCGATAAACTGTAACACAGGGCTTTTTAGTAGTGCAGTTAATCCTTGGGTGCTTGCCATTTGAAAGGTGTAGTGATCGATGATTTTGGCAGCCGCTACAGTACGGGCTTCTAGGTTGCGCAAAAACCTGGCTAGTCTGAGTTGCTTTGCAGGTGCGATCGCTTCTATTAATCCCAAAGATAAAGCATCTATTCCCCAAGCAATTCTCCCTGTTTGCAAATCACTAGTAACCACAGGTAAAACTAAATTACAAAATTCACCTAATAATTCCGCACGATAGGCTATAGCTTCTCGAATGGCGATTTCCTTTGGTCTTTCGCCCCATTGCCAATCATAGGGGGGTTGCCATTCTCGGATGGGACGCAGACGATCTACCTGGGTGACAACTGCGATCGCCGGGATATCTGCAATGGTTGCCTTAATTGCTTGCAAAAAGTCTACATCCATTTGCAAGGCGGGATCAAGCACGGGATTAACCAACAGCAATAAATCAGCGTTAGTGGCGTAGTCTAACACCATTTGACGTAAATCTTCCCGCTTGACTTGTTCGTAACCTGGCGTATCCCAGAGATGGAGGGTTTCGCCGTCTTGGGTTTGCCAATGATAGTCTTGAATTTGGTCTGTGCTGGGTAAAACGTCAACTTCTGCGAGATCCCCTTGAAATATGGTGTTAATCAAGCTGCTTTTCCCTGCGCCTGTTCTCCCTACGAGTAAAATACTGAGAGGTTTTTGCTCGACTTTCTCGACTGGTTCGGCTTCGGATAGGATATTTTGCAGAGTTTGGGTTTTGGTTTTCGGTAGAGTTGGTGTAGAAACTGCGGCTGTGGGTAAAATATCACCACCGTAAAGTGCGATCGCCTGTCTACACAAATTCCTCAAAGTAGCTTCTCGGAATAATTGTCCCAAATTCCCCAATAATTGCTGATTTGCCTGATTAGAATAGCCCTTAGTAGCACGGTTAGCTACAGCTGCTACAGGATTTAATAGCCACTGCGCCCAACCCCAAGCCCGTAAAAGCTTTCGGGCTGATGGTTCTAACTTGCGGTAGACCTCGTAGCCTTGGTAGGCTTGCCCAACTGTCACCTGATTGAGTGCAGGTGATAACTTTTGCATCCACTGATCTACATCATCCACTGTTCCTCGAATCAGTCCATAAGCTTGGGGAAGGTAGATATTTAGTAAAGGATATTGCACTTCTGGATGATAAATCCGGGCTACAGCCACCACCAAATCTTGACAGCGTTGCCAAAAAGTTGCCCAATCTTCCCAAATCGGGCGATCGCTTTGGGCAACTGTCAGAATTTCTTGGAGTGCGGCTTCGGCTTGCTGTGTAGCATCACTGCTGACTGGTGTGGTGGTATCTGCAACGGTCGATTTTAGTTCTTCACGGACTTCTGCGAGTGCGGCTTCTACTTGTTTGATTGCGGGTTGAGTCCACCGCACCAACAACCAACGCCAACCCACAAATACCAGTGTGAACACACCCCAAATCCAATTGAGTCCCCATTGATGGATCTGCATCCCGGCGGATACCAGTAAGAAAATGATGATGGAGGCGATGGGGACGGCCAATACTACCCACTGCCACGGTTTTAAACGCACCATGATCTTATACCTACTTGAGTTAGATTGCTAATACTGCTATTTTCACTCTAGTAACCTAAAAGGATTTCTGAGAAGTTAGAGATAAGTGATATAAAAAAACCTTACGCGATCGCCCTGAAATTTCCACATCACGTTATCATCGGATATTGTGGCTTTGGCGTGCGTAAATTCTAGCATCTATCCTATGACCGTTTCTGACTCTGATATCCAGCCGAAAGAACCCAATCATTCCACAGGGCCGCATACCGACACGCGACAGGTAGACCGTAGTAAGCTGAGTAAAATGTATCAGCACTATGTTGAGGTCAAAGATAAACATCCTCATGCGCTGTTGCTGTATCGGGTAGGCGATTTTTTTGAAACTTTTTTCCAAGATGCGGTCACAGTATCGAGAGAATTAGAATTAGTTCTTACTAGCAAACACGGCGGTGAAGTTGGTCGCATCGCCATGACTGGTGTACCTCACCACGCTTGGGAACGCTACACTACCCAACTGGTAGAGAAAGGTTACGCCGTAGTGATTTGTGACCAAGTGGAAGACTCTTCTGAGGCGGTGGGTTTGGTACGGCGGGAGGTGACGCGCATCCTCACCCCTGGGACATTGCTAGAAGAAGGAATGCTGAAATCAAGTCGTAATAATTACTTGGCGGCTGTAGTAATTGCGGGAAATCACTGGGGTTTAGCCTATGCAGATATCTCTACCGGGGAATTTCTCACCACCCAAGATAGTGATTTAGAACATCTCACCCAGGAACTCATGCGCTTGCAGCCTTCCGAGGTATTAGTTCCCACCAATGCGCCTGATTTGGGTACTTTGCTGCGTCCTGGGGAAACTTCGCCCCATTTACCAGAGTGTTTACCACCATCATTTTGTTATAGTTTACGATCGCAAGTCCCCTTTTCTCAGGGAGAGGCTAGAAGTAAATTATTGCAGACATTTAAAGTGCGATCGCTAGAAGGTTTAGGTTGCGATCATCTCCCCTTGGCTGTACGGGCGGCTGGTGGGCTATTGGAATATGTGGAAGATACCCAAAAAGAAAAACCCATCTCTCTGCAAAGACTCCGCACCTACACCATCACCGATTACCTAATTGTTGACCACCAAACCCGCCGCAACTTAGAAATTACTCAAACAGTCCGTGATGGCATTTTTCACGGTTCTCTACTTTGGGCATTAGATAGAACTAGCACCGCAATGGGTACTAGGGCTTTGCGGCGGTGGTTGTTGCAACCATTACTAGATATTAAAGGCATTCGGGCGCGGCAAGATACTATTCAAGAACTCAAGGAAAATACACCTTTACGTCAAGATTTGCGGCAATTATTGCGGCAGATTTACGACTTAGAACGACTCACAGGTAGAACAAGTTCAGGAACTGCTAACGCGAGAGATTTAGCGGCTTTGGCTGATTCTCTCGCACGTTTGCCAGAATTAGCCCAATTAGTAGCTGATGCGCGTTCTCCTTTCCTCAAAGCATTGCAAAAAGTGCCACCGATTTTAGAAGAATTGGCGCAGAATATCCACGCCCACTTGGTAGAATCACCACCGATACACCTGAAGGACGGGGGCTTAATTCGTGCTGGGGTTAATCCTCAGTTGGATGAAAGAAAGGCGACGGTAGAAGCAGACCAGCAATGGATTGCGAATTTAGAAGTAGATGAAAGGGCTAGAACAGGAGTACCTACACTGAAGGTAGGATTTAATAAAACCTTTGGTTACTACATTAGTATTTCCCGTGCCAAATCTGACCAAGTACCCGATAATTACATTCGCAAGCAAACCCTCACCAATGAGGAACGGTACATCACTCCAGAACTCAAAGAACGAGAAGCCCGGATTCTCACAGCACGAGATGATTTGAATCAGTTGGAATATGAGGTGTTTGTAGCACTGCGGGAAGAGATAGCCAAAGAAGCGGAAGTAATTCGCAACCTTTCCCGCGCTGTCGCCGCCGCCGATGTGCTGTGTGGTTTGGCTGAATTGGCGGTGCAGCAAGGTTACTGTCGTCCCGAAATGATTCCTGGACGGGAAATAGAAATTGTTGATGGTCGCCATCCTGTAGTAGAACAGTCCTTACCTGCGGGGTTTTTTGTCCCTAACTCAACGGAATTAGGAAGTAGTACAGAAAATCATCCGGCTCTACCAGACCTGGTTATTTTGACTGGGCCAAACGCCAGTGGTAAAAGTTGCTATCTGCGTCAAGTGGGATTAATTCAGCTAATGGCGCAAATTGGCAGTTTTGTCCCGGCTAAGTCGGCAAATTTGGGAGTATGCGATCGCATTTTCACCCGCGTGGGTGCAGTTGATGACCTAGCGACAGGTCAATCTACCTTTATGGTGGAAATGAATGAAACAGCCAATATTCTCAACCACGCCACAGCTAGATCCCTAATTTTGTTAGATGAGATTGGTCGGGGAACAGCTACCTTTGATGGGCTTTCTATTGCTTGGGCGGTAGCCGAATATCTAGCTACAGAAATCCAGGGGCGGACAATCTTTGCAACTCACTATCATGAATTAAATGAATTAGCGGCGATGTTACCTAATGTTGCTAACTATCAGGTGACAGTGAAAGAATTACCAGATCAAATTATCTTTCTACACCAAGTCCAACCAGGAGGTGCTGATAAATCCTATGGGATTGAAGCGGGACGGTTGGCGGGTTTACCTGCGGTAGTAATTCAACGGGCAAAACAAGTAATGGGGCAAATCGAAAAACACAGTAAAATTGCGATCGGGTTGCAGAATTTAGAGTAGGTGAAATCATTAATATTTCTTGACAAATTTATCCTATTATTTAGACTGCAAGTTCCAGCCTGTTAGTGCAATTGTTGCATCAGTTAGCACGGGAAACTCATCAAGCATTTCTGCTTCCTACCCACGATTTAGATTTGGCTTTGCGTTTAGCTGACCAAGTTTGGCTATTAACAACTAATGGTATTTTACACGTTGGCGCACCAGAAGATTTAGTATTAAGTGGTGCGTTTTCTGATGCTTTCAAGAGTGAAGGTGTGGAGTTTGATATTTTTTCTGGAGAGTTTCATCTGCATACACCACCGAAAGGAGAAATTAATCTGATAGGTGAGGGTATTGCTGCACTGTGGACTGTTCGCGCTTTACAAAGAGTGGGATTTTTCGTTAATAAATTTGCCAATTAATGATGATGAAATCTTGTCTAAAAGCATGGTAATTACTAAGGATTAATTTGTACTTCTTCCGCTACTCGTTTGAGGCGACGTAGCTGTGCTTGCATATCTTCTTTTGTCCATTTAGCGGCGAAGGTGTTGAATCCCCAACTGACTATAGGGTTAGGAATCTCAAACTCAAATCGGTTTAGTAATAGTGTACCTTGTGGTGTGGGTTGACATTCCCAGCGATCGCGTCCTTGAAAGAATCCCTGAAATTCCCACACGACTAAGCCCGGTTGGCGTTCTACAATCAAACTGTTTAAGGTGGGTTGCATTAGGGGTATTTGAATCAAAAAGCGGCTTTTACTACCTATCTCTGTACTCCAAGTTTCACCCACAGGTTCACAACGCAAAACAGGGTTGAGCCAACGGTGCATCAATCCTAAATCAGTAAAACAGCGTTCTACTGACGTAGCTGTGGCGTTAATTTCAATTGATTGCTCTAAAACTTGGGACATTCTAGATTTTTGTGTGGTAGCTGCATTTAGATTAGTACATAGTAATAGTCAATAGTCAATAGTCATTAAGAGTGCTGAGTGCTGAGTGCTGAGTGATGAGTGCTGAGTGCTGAGTGATGAGTGCTGAGTAATGAGTAATGAGTGATGAGTAATGAGTAATGAGTGCTGAGTGATGAGTGATGAGTGCTGAGTGATGAGTAGTGTTAGCGAATACTTACAAAGCGTTAGTTTAAAGACTGTAAATTAATCAAAAGAGAAGTAAAAAATTAATCTTATTATTCATTAAGCGTACTTTTCCTGGTAAGTTAATACGCAAACACTAGTGAAATACTTAGTATTATATGTTGTGCTAAACAATACACTAACTAAATATTTCCAGTGTTGTCATGCACACTATTCATTCCGAAAAACCATGAACACAGCTTGGCAAGGAATATTCCAGGTAGCAGGAGTAGATTGGTCACAAAAGATGCAGCCATTGTTAGCGCAATCGCCCAGCTTACCCCTAAACCAACCAGGAGTGAACCAAGGAATCGCTGATGTGCAAGGAATTTTTCAACAAGTGATTCAGTTTACACCCCGTCTGCTGGGAGCAACAGCTCTTTTGTTGGTGGGTTGGTTGATTGCTGCTGCGGCTGGGGTCGTGACGCGGCAAATCCTTAATCGCACAAAAATAGATAATAAGATTGCGGCTGGGATAACAGGTCGTGAGGATGTCCCCCAGGTAGAGAAATTAATCTCCAACTTAGTCTTTTGGAGCATTATTCTCTTAACAGTCGTAGCTGTCTTGCAAACTCTGGGTTTAGAGGTAGCTTCTCGACCACTTAATAGCTTTCTGGAACAACTGATTGGCTTTTTGCCCAAGATTGTTGGCGCAGGAATTCTGTTAGGGGTAGCTTGGTTCTTAGCGTCCATCGTTAAGGTTGTGACAATACGCGGGTTGCAAGCACTTAGACTGGATGAGCGTTTGAGTCAAGATGAACCGAACGATAATCTTAGCCTTGATCGCTTGTCTTTGAGTCAGACAATTGGTAATGCCTTATATTGGTTTATCTTTCTGCTATTTCTAGTTCCAGTTTTAGACACCCTGGGACTCAAGGAAGCTCTACAACCAGTACAGGCTCTAATTACACAAATTCTGTCAATTCTGCCCAATATCTTGGCAGCAACGTTAATTGCAGCCGTTGGTTGGTTTTTAGCTAATGTGGTGCGGCGAATTGTCGTTAACCTGCTAGCAACAACTGGTGTTGATCATTTAGGTAGTAGATTTGGACTATCTTCTACTTCGGGAATGCAGCCTTTATCTGCCCTCACAGGTACGATAGTCTACATTTTAATTTTAATTCCTGTGGCGATCGCTGCTCTCAATGCTTTAAAAATTGAGGCGATTTCTTTACCTGCGATCGCAATGTTACAGCAGATTCTCAATGTCTTACCTGCTGTCTTTACAGCCATAGCAATTTTAATCCTAGCCTATTTCTTAGGGCGGTTTGTTGCCGATTTAGTTACCAGCATCCTCACCAGTTTAGGCTTCAATAACATTTTCACCATCCTCGGTCTACCTGTACCCACAGCACAAACAGTCTCTGATGCTGAAAGTACACCTACACCTAAGATTCCTACTCGCACCCCATCGGAAGTTGCAGGTATTGTGGTTTTAGTCGGGATTTTATTGTTTGCTACAGTAGCAGCAGTTAATATCCTGAATATTCCAGCACTAACAGCATTAGTAACTGGCATTCTGGTAATTATTGGGCGCATTTTATCTGGCTTAGTAGTCTTTGCTATTGGCTTATTCCTCGCCAATCTCGCCTTTAACATTATTACTAGTTCGGGTAGTCGCCAAGCCCAAATTTTAGGTCAAGCCGCGCGAATTTCCATTATTACCCTAGTTTCTGCAATGGCATTGCAACAGATTGGCATTGCCAGCGATATTGTCAATTTAGCATTTGGATTGCTATTAGGTGCGATCGCAGTTGCTATTGCTTTAGCCTTTGGTCTTGGTGGTCGAGATATCGCCCGAGAACAAGTCCAAGAGTGGCTCTCTTCTTTCAAAGAGAAGAGTTAAGAGTGCTGAGTGCTGAGTGCTGAGTGCTGAGTGCTGAGTGCTGAGTGCTGAGTGCTGAGTGGGGAGCGGGGAGTGCTGAGTGCTGAGTGCTGAGTGCTGAGTGCTGAGTGGGGAGTGGGGAGTGGGGAGTGCTGAGTGGGGAGTGGGGAGTGCTGAGTGGGGAGTAGGGAGTGCTGTTAGCGGTAGCGGGGCGTTTAGCCGGTGCTGAGTAAATTCTTCCCAGTCCCCAGTCCCCAGAAGTTCTTTAATTTTGACTTTTGACTTACCCTCCGGGAAGCCGCTTTCGCGTCTATGACTTTTGACTTGATTTGTCCCCAGTCCCCTCAAAGTCCCAAATCTTCTGGAACACCCAACATAATATTAAGATTCTGTACAGCTGCACCTGATGCACCTTTACCTAGGTTATCGAGACGCGCCACTAATAAGGCTTCTTGGGTAGCGTCATTGGCGAAAACGAACACCTGCACAATATTAGTGTTGTTCATCGCCATTGCATCCAAGAAAGTTCCCTCTCTGAGCAAAGCTGCATCTTTAAATGGAGCTACCTGGACAAACTTTTCACCTGCATAGTATTCTGCGATCGCATGATAAATCACTTCACCTGTTGGGGGATTCTCTAAAGTCCATAAAGGCAAAGGTATTTGTACTAACATCCCCTGCTCAAAATCCCCGACTGCGGGAACAAACAACGGTGGCGATGCTAAACCAGCGTGCTGGTGCATTTCTTTGACGTGTTTATGCCCAAACTGCAAACCATAAATACCGTAGGGATAAATTGGAGTTGATCCCTTTTGCTGCTCATGAAAGGTATCGTACTTTTGGATTAAACTCTTACCACCACCAGAATAGCCAGATACGGCATTAATCGTGAGGGGAAAATTATTAGGGATAATTCCCTGAGCTATTAACGGACGAACACAAGCCAAAAATCCTGTAGGATAACAGCCAGGATTACTGACAAACTGAGCATTCGCGATTTTTTCTCGCTGTCCTGGGTTTAGTTCTGGAAAACCATAAACCCAATCCGCATCTGTGCGGTAGGCGGTACTAGCATCCAGAATTTTAACTGTATTATTAATCACCAAGCCAACTGCTTCTCGGGCTGCATCATCAGGAAGACAAAGAATTACTACATCGACAGAATTGATGATTTTTGCTCGCTCAGTAGACTCTTTGCGCTTAGATGCCTCAATGCTCACTAACTCAATGTCATTCCTTTGACTGAGGCGCGAGTAAATTTGTAAGCCTGTAGTTCCTGATTCCCCGTCAATGAAAATTTTAGGTTTATTCATAAATATGATTGATTTGTCATCTGCTGAGATATTTACTCATTAAACATCTAGAAACCTTGTAGAGACTGAGCATCGCTACTACATTATTTTCTTTTGAATTTTACCTTGTGAAGTAATTCATCTTTGATCCGATTGAGAATTGAAGTTTCATCAAGAGTTGACAAAATCCGATTAATTACAGCTTTAGGCCCATCTGGCCCCCAAGTTGCCCCATTCACTAAATACACCTTGGTAACTTGACCAATACCATAGGAAGATACACCAGCTACTCCAGCTTGAGTAACAGCTACTGAGATATAGGGGCCAAGGGCAATACCGGCTGTAGCTGATGCAGAGATACCTAATAAGGTTTTTAGCCCACTTAAACCTAAGTTTGCCAATAATTCACTGACACCGATACCACCCATACTGATGGCGATTTTTTGCAGTAATTGCACAGCCCCAGCTTCGGTCATGGGGATGCCATAAAGTTTAGACAAACCTAAAATTAGCGCAATATCAATAACTATACTGCTCAGTATATCTACTACCGTAACTGGATTAAGAGCGATCGCCACAGCTTTAGTCATGACAGCCTTCCAAATCAACTGATTGGCGTTCTGTTCGCGAATTATCAACTTACGCTGCACCAATTGCTCATTCACGGTGTCGGCATACAGCATAGTGTTCAACGCCACTAGAGCTTTGCCCTCACGCTGCAAAATCTCTAAAATTTTCAGCTTTAATTCTTCAACTTGAGCCGCACCTGCACGCAATTGTACACCCCTACTCCCATCAGCACGATATACCGCCGTTTTTACCAGTGGGGATGCTGCGGACATGACAATTTCTAGGGGTGTGAGTAATTCCCGCACCCTCTCATCCCGGATTTTCTGGTAAATTGTCAGGCGATCGGTTTCTGGATATTGGTCTACTTTATTAAATACCAAGATGATGGGTTTACCTGCTTCCCGCAATTGAGATAAAGCTTCATGCTCAACCTTGGTCATATCACCCGCAATCACAAACAGAATCAAATCCGCCTGTTTAGCTATTTTTTCCGCTAAGACTGTACGAGTTTCCCCATCGATTTCGTCTAAGCCTGGGGTGTCAATTAATTCCACCTGGGATTTACCAACAGCAGGTAAAGTTACCCTTAAAGCCCGTTCTGTTTCTCCAATAGCTTCTTCGCTAATACTCCAATTCACACTTTGAGCTGCACGGGTGACACCATGCAAAGGGCCAGTTTCAAACACCGATTGTCCTACCAAAGCATTCAATAAGGAAGACTTACCCCGTCCCACCATGCCAAAAGCCGCAATCTGGACTACCATACTGTCTAACTTACCCAGCATAGTTTCCAAATCAGCGATTTCCGACTCTAAACCCGCTTTTTCTTGGGGTCTGAGGTCGAGACTAGCTACTAAGTTACGTAGTGCCGTTTGTGCTTGCTTATAGTTCAGTTCCGCTTGAATATCTTCAAAGCTAAAAATGGCACTATCTAGTTCTTCCTCCCAGTTGGGTGAGTCGCTTTGATGCGGTTCGGGCAATATGGAAGTCACGTCACTGCACTCCGAATTCAAAATTCAAAATTCAAAATTAATAATTACCTTTCCCTTTGATCCTAGTGTAAGAAGACAGGGGTATGAGGGTGCAAAGGTATAGGAGTGCCGAGAAAAATAAAGTTTAAGCAGAAAGTTTAGCTAAAACCCCACTCCCTAGCTAACTTGGCAAAGTATCCTTTAAAGTAGAAAATAAGATAACGTCGCCCTTAATATTTTCTTTGTGAATAACGTCCGTACTGTCTCTGATACAAAGCGAACTTTCTACTCTCTGCATACCCGACCGATTAACACAATTTATCGTCGGGTGGTAGAGGAATTGATGGTAGAAATGCACCTACTGTTAGTAAATGTAGATTTTAGCTACAATCCTATATATGCCTTGGGCGTTGTCACTACCTTTGACCGCTTCATGGAAGGCTATACACCCGAACGGGATAAAGAATCGATTTTTAATGCCATATGTCAGGCTGTAGAGCAAGACCCACAACGCTACAGACAGGATGCTGAAAGGTTAAAAGCTATAGTCCAAAACTTATCAGCTAATGATTTAGTGGCGTGGCTTAATCAAACTAATCATGCACAGCAAGATGCCCAATTGCAAGCGCAACTGCAAGCGATCGCCAACAATTCTAACTTTAAATACAGTCGGTTGTTTGCGATCGGTTTATTTTCTTTGCTAGAAATTTCAGACCCTGAGCTAGTTAAAGACGAAAAGCAACGCAATGAAGCACTCAAAACAATTGCTGAAGGCTTGCATCTTTCGGACGAAAAACTTAGTAAGGATTTAGACTTATACCGTTCCAACTTAGACAAAATGACGCAAGCACTAATTGTGATGGCCGATATGCTTTCAGCCGATCGCAAAAAGCGCGAACAACGTCAACAACAATTGAATACCCCAGTCACTCCCCCAACTTCTAATGAGTAATTAATAGTCAATAGTCAATAGTCAGTAGTCAGTAGTCATTAGTTAAATTATGTGGATATAAGTAACTTTTGGCTATGGACTGTGGACTATAGACTTTTGACTTCTATTTCTAGAAAATACCTAATAACTTGTAAATCAAGCTGTTAATGATAGTGAGTGCAAACGCCCCTAGCACAGCACTCCACATACCAAAGCGCAGGCTGAAACCCTCTACTAACCAAGCAGCAATACTAAAACAAACAACGGCAATCATAAATGTAAAAACACCCGATAAAAAGTTAAAAGTGAGTATATCGGGTACAACAAATATCAAACTTAAAATTGGTCTGACTATTGCCGTTACAATACCTAAAACAGCTGCGGAAATAACTGCTTTCTGTGGAGTGTCTACTTCAACGCCTAAAGGCAACTTACTGATAATTAACAAGCTGATAGATGTGACTACCCAAACAATTAACAGTGTCACAATTTGATTCATTGCCGTTAACCCCTGAAACGTAAATGGTGCTTGGCGATAAATTAGTTAGTCTATGGAGTCTATCGATAGAGAAAACTCACATCGGCAGATTATTTGTAAGTTACCAGACTTTTTTCTCTATTCAGAATTTATTTTGGATATCTTTAGGTTTCAGGGGATTGGGAAGTAAGAATTTTAGATTTTGCGGAAAGTTCTGTAGGCGGGTTTCCCGCCGTAGGAAACTTTTCAAGACGGATTTTGGATTGAATAATCTAAGAGGTTGTTTGAAAAGCGTGTTTCTTTGTCATGTTGTAGCTTGCTTTGCTACGCGGAGCGTCCCGCAGGGAACGTAGAGAAACATCTGGCGTATGTGCCACAAAGCCTAGATTCCTCCTTACGCTCCGCTCCAGTCAGAATGACATTTTTATACCCCTTGCAACTTTTCAAACATCCCCTAAAATCCAAAATTGAAAGGTTGAGAATTGGGGATTAGACAATTGTCTCACCTGTCACCTGTCACCTATCACCTGTCACCTACTCCCTAATTAGTATTCTCAGGTGCTACAGGTGTTGCAGCAGGTACTTGAGGTGCTGGTACATTCGGCACTACAGGTGAAATATCTTGCCCTGTTGGTGGTTGATTGGGGGTTGTGGGTATAGAAAATTGATTAGGGCTAGTTGGGGCGTTGGGGTTAATTTCTGGTATTGGTACTGTAGGCGCAACTGGGAAATTGGGATTTGCAGGGAAATAGGGGGAAATGGTGCTGGGTGTAGAAGAGGAATTAGGTATAATTCCCAAGGACACGCGATCGCCTCCCACTTGCCGTAACAAATCTAATGTTTCAATGACATCATTGTAAGTTGCTGTGCGTGAAGCATTCAGAATCAAAACACCATTAGGGTTAGCTTGCAAAAACTCCCTTAACTTTTGCTCTAATTCTGCTTTTTGTACCATTTCTTGTTCTATGTAAATATTACCGATAGCATCAATTGTCACAATTTGGCTACCACCTGCTGAATTTATTCCAGCCGCCGTAGTTGTGCTGGCTTGTGGTAAATCCACATTTATGGCTTGTTGTCTAGTAAATTGCAAAGCTGCCAATAGAAAAAATGTCAAGATGCAAAAAATGACATCAATTAAGGGAATAATCTGAACTTGAGCTTCTTCAATTTGAGTATGTAGATTAACTTTCATCTTTTTTGCATAGGAACTAGGGACATCTCAATTCAAAATTCACAATTTTGGACTCGAACGAAGTGAAGGGTCAAAATTTAAAGAACTCCTGGCAACTCCTAGGGACTGGAAACTAGAAAAAAACAGGTGCGCATAGCAGCAAGTACCGCGAAGGCGAAACCCGCAGGATGGGGCAGAGGGAGAAATTTAACTTATTCCCCATACCCAATACCCAATACATCATTCAAATTTGATTGGGTGGTTCTGGTGGTTGAGGAAATCTGCTGGTAGTTGGCTTGCTAGGTGGAGTCAAACTATCCCGTGAAGTTTCTGAGACAAGTGCTGAGGTCTTGTTGCTAAAATGTGCCGGAAACTGGCGGTAGAATAATTCCAATTCATTACCCGCTTTACGAAAAACCTTGACTTGATTAACTACAAAACTTTGAAATAAACGGTAGAATACCAAACTAACGATCGCCACAACTAGACCTGTCGCCGTACTAATTAAGGATTGTCCAATACCTCTAGTTGCTGTTGCACCTCCCCCTGTGGCAATATCGCCAATGTTAATCGACTTCAAAGAATCGATTAAACCCAAAACCGTACCCAACAGTCCCAACAGTGGCGCAAGAGCAATGACAGCTTCTAAAAGTTTTTCCCCACGCCTCATCCCTGCTATTTCGTCTTCTGCGCTAGATTCCAGTGCTAGGCGAAATGTTTCTGTATCACTTTTTTGTAAATTTAAGGGAGCATAGAGAAAACGCCCAATGGGTTGATCTGTCGCCCTTTGAGCAATGTCTGCCGCTACTTCCCAATTATCTTGGGCTGCATCCAGTACACGCTCTACTATTTCCTTTTCTTGTGTCAAAATTCGCGACCAAAACCAAAGCCTCTCAAAAATGACACTCAAAGCTAAAATCGACAGAGCTAGTAAAGGCCACATGGCTGGCCCGCCTTCTTGAAACAAATTTAAAATATCCACTGTTTAAATTTCCTCCCTCCATTGCTGAAACAACTATCCCAAAGCATTTTAATTTTAAAGATTAATGCACAATTACTATACTCCTGTACAGAATCGTCGGTTACGTATTTGCCAATATAAGCATTAGCATCTTCCCAACTAACTAGGACGGTTATTCCCACCGGGAGTTTATAGCATAATTTGTCAAAATGAAAGTTAACTGGAGGGTTAAACCATGAACTTCTCAATCCAATCTCTATATAACTGGTATCGCGGTTTACTGCGTAACCCCAAATACCGTTGGTGGGTAATTTTAGGTACGATTGTTTATATTCTCAGCCCCGTCGATATTGCACCGGATTTCTTGCCAGTTGTGGGTCAACTGGATGATGTTTTAGTTTTGACAATACTAGTTACTGAGTTATCTGGGCTAGTGATTGACGGTTGGAAAGCTCGTAAGGGTGAGACTAATACTTCAACAGATTCTAACCCAAGTGACAGCACCGTTGATGTTGATGCTGTATCTGTCAAGTAACTTTCAATACGAAACTAAACTTAACCCCTGCTTTAGTTGTGCGACGATGCTCCGTTTCAACCTAGGCGACGATGCTCCGCCCCAGTCTAGGCAATTACTCGCATCTGTATTCTCAAAGTAGGGGATATTTTTATTTGGTGTTAAAAAAGTGATTGTTTCACGACGGAGAGACAAATACACAAAAAAGACGAATCCAAAAGGTTATTTCTGGATTTGGTAGCGATTATTTCTGCAAATCAAAAGTTAAGAGTCTAAGGTTAGCAGTTTAACTTTACAGATACCTCTCGTTTTTATTATTCTTTTAAACTCCCCAGGCCGGATTCGAACCAGCGACCAATCGATTAACAGTCGATCGCTCTACCACTGAGCTACTGAGGAATGATTGCTCTCACGATTTATAATATTATCGTAGTCTTTAAGAGATGGCAAGTACTTTCATAAAAAATTTTTGGCTCATGCTGAAGTTACAAATTCTTCGCAGGCAAAACCCCCTCTAGAGACAGACTAGAGCCGTCGGAATGCGTCGATTTACTTCACAATCCCATTCGCAATTGAGCAAGCTTTTGTCTTGCTTGAGGATCAATACTACTAGCTAAAAACCTACTCTTAGATTGTGTGCGTGCTTGAGACCTTTGTTTAACTCGACAAACCGTAGTTTGTACTTCCCCACACAATTGCAGTGCTGATAACCATTCAGCCCCATATCCCTGTACTGTCAACTGCTGTGCGCGGTCTGACGTGGCAACAATTACACGAGAAATCCGAGCTTGTGTAAATTGAGGACGTAAAGATGCACAAGTTTTTTCTATATACGAGTCTGCTGTTTGCCCAAAATCAGTGTAATAAACCGATAAAAGTTGGGTGATCACTTCCCTATTACTAGAGGTATTTTGATAGTGGGCATCAAAAACTATTTGAGTTTCATAACCTTGAAATGCGCTGTAACTTGTCATCGCTTCTACAAGTTCCCAGCGAGCCGCCTCTAGTCCAGCAGTGTCACGGGTTTTTTTAAGGCAATGCCAAGCACCAATTATGTTGTAGCCGTCTACTAACAAGACGGCTGGGGATAGGGAACGGGGCATGGTTTTTAATCACAATATTCTAGAGTTAACAAGATCCATTCATAACTTTTATAGTAATAGAAGCATTGCTTGTAACACTATGTTACAAAGAACAAAATAATGTAATTTAATTGCAAAGGTTGCCTAAAAAACCTGTTCTAACAACTGCGACGCGTCTTTTAAGGGCGCGTCGCAGTTGTTAGAAATTATTGACGAATTGGGGACTGGGAAGAGTTAGGTTCGTAAAAAGGCAAGCGAAAAGAATCTTTTGACTTTTTATTCCCTATTCCCCATTTATATTCATCAACCGTTGTTTAAGACGCTGAGGTTCACCACTATCTATAAGTTGGCCTTTTTCTAGTAAGAAAGCACCATCACAGTAATTCAACTCGTCTAATCTGTGTGTCACCCATAAAGCAGTGATACCCCTACTTTTCACTAGGTTGCGGACACTAGCTACTAAGTCCAATTGGCTATCTGGATCGAGTAACGCTGTGGGTTCATCTAATAATAAGATTTCACAATGACGGGCGATCGCTCCTGCTATGGCTACCCGTTGTTTTTGTCCCCCACTGAGGGCATAAATTGGGCGTAGTTGAAAAGCACTCAAGTTTACTGCCCCTAATGCCTCTTTGACCCTTGCTCTCACCGCAGTTGTTGGCAGTTTTTCTTCAACCAAACCAAAAGCTACATCCGCACCCACAGTTGGCATCACTAGTTGATGGTCGGGATTTTGGAAGACAAAACCAACAGGATGTAAAACCCGAATATCTCCAGATTTGGGAGCTAAAAGTCCCGCCAGCAGACGGAGTAATGTGGATTTGCCACTGCCATTTGTACCCAACAGCATCCAAAATTCGCCTCTGGGTACTTCCAAAGAGCAAGATTGAATTGCTGTCTCACCATTAGGCCAACTGAACTGTAAATCTTTAACTAGAATGCCCGCTTCCGCCATGAGTACACCTTGGGTTACTCACCAGCTAAGGCAAAAAATCCTGGAGCTCTGCCACTACTGGTGCTGACACCATCTTTTTCGGTAATCTGGACTCCGGTAATTTCAGTGGCACGAACAGCGATTTTCTTCTCTGTTTTGCCTTCACACTTAAGTTCTACAATGTCAGGATTCCCAGAACGCATAGCCGCTAAAATTAGCTGATAAACGGCTTCAGCGTCTTCTGCTGTCTTACGTTGCACTGTTACAGGAAAAGGCGTATTTCTGATGGTTAAGTCAATGGTAAGCATTTAGCAGTAACTATATATAACTGTAGGACTCATTTTAGCGTTATGGGAATTGAGAATGGGGAATTGGGCATTGGGCATTGGCAATTTAGTTGTTCACCTTTGCTCTTTTTTCCCCCTCCAGCACCTAATCTCTCATAATTTCTGTATCAAAAATAAAATTATTCCCATTAGCCACTGGAAAAATTAGCGATTTGCACCTAGAATTATTAGAGTCAGTAAAAAATTGTAAACTAGATTGACAATCTGGTAACATTCCTGTTGTAGATAGCTAACTCATGCAAATCTACAGACAAAACCGTACTTATAAAGATTTGGAGATTTGTTTTC